>DATIOB010000400.1:0-5319 GCA_035473605.1 Conexibacter sp. | reverse complement strand
GCTCGCCCTCGCGAGCTGCCGCTGACGCCGCCCGCCGCATCTGTCAAGCTGCCGCCATGGACGCCTGTCAGGTTTCAGGTCCGTCGTCGGGGACGGTCCGTTGAGCGGGACCGCGCGGCGCGAGGCCGACGTCGCGATCGTCGGCGCCGGCATCTCCGGTCTCAACGCGGCGCGACTGCTGCACGAGGCCGGCCGCGACGTCGTCGTGCTGGAGGCGCGCGACCGCATCGGCGGCCGCACCGTGTCGGCACCGATCGGCCTCGGCCGCCAGGTCGAGCTGGGCGGACAGTTCATCGGCCCGACGCACAGACGCGTCGCGGCCCTGCTGCGCGAGCTGGGGATCGACACCTTCCCGACGCACGATCGCGGCCGCAACCTGCTCGACTTCGACGGCCGCCTGCGTGACTACGGCGGCACGATCCCGCCGCTCGGGCTGACCGGGCTGATCGGGATGGGAATCGCCGAGTGGCGGCTGAACCGGATGGCGCGCCAGGTCTCGCCGCACGCGCCGTGGGCGGCGCGCCACGCCGCCGAGTGGGACGGCACGACCTTCGGCGCCTGGCTCGACCGGCACGGCCCGGGCGGCCGCGCGCGGACGCTGCTCGACCTGCTCGCCGGCACCGTCTGGGGCGCCGAGCCGCACGAGCTGAACCTGCTGCAGGCGCTCGCCTACGCCTCCGCCGCCGGCGGCCTGCGCGAGACGGCCGGCGTGAGGGGCGGGATGCAGGAGCGGCGGATCGACGGCGGGCCGGCGCGGCTGTGCGCGGCGCTCTCCGCGACCGCCGGAGAGGTGCGCCTGTCCACGCCCGTGCGCGCGATCGTGCAGCAGCGCGACAGCGTCGAGCTGCGCGCCGACGGGCTGGTCGTCCGGGCCGCACACGCGATCGTCGCCGTACCGCCCGCGCTGGTGCCGCAGATCGCGTTCGAGCCGGCGCTGCCGCCCGTGCGCGACCGTGTCCTGCGGCGGCTGCCGGCCGGGCGCGTGACGAAGGTCGTCTGCGTCTACCCGGAGCCGTTCTGGCGCGAGCGCGACCTGAGCGGCCAGGCCGTCAGCGACGGCGGACCGGTCGGCGCGAGCTTCGACAACTCGCCGCCCGACGGCCGTCCCGGCGTGCTGCTCGGCTTCGTCAGCGGCGACCGCGCCGCCGCCTTCGCGGGGCTGCCCGAGCCGGAGCGCCGGCAGCTCGTCACGGGCCAGTTCGCGCGCCTCTTCGGCGCGCAGGCGGCGCAGCCGGAGCTGTACCTGGAGCGCGACTGGGCCGCCGACCCGTTCGCGCGCGGCTGCTACTTCGGGCTCGCGGCGCAGGGCGCGATCGGCGAGGCCGGCGAGCTGCTGGCGCAGCCGCTGGGGCGGATCCACTGGGCCGGGGCGGAGACGACCGTCGCCTCCTACGGCGGGATGGACGGGGCCGTGCTGGCCGGCGACCGCGTCGCGAGAGAGGTGCTCGGATGATCTTCGACTGGCATGCGCACTATCCGATGCAGGTCGTCAAGGACCTGTCGCCGGACAGCACGATCGACCGCATGCGGCGTGTGCGCGGGCGCGCGACGCTCGGCGATCGCATCCGCGCGCTGATCCTCAACCTCGCCAGCCGCATAGGCAGCGACCGCGACGAGCACTCGGGGCCGCGGATCACCGTCGCAGGTATGAACGAGGCGCACGTCGGCGTGATGATGTCGGTGCTGTTCCGCCCGTTCGAGGAGATGGATCTCGGCAAGCCGTACGCGGCGCCGCCGGCGTCGCGCTACTTCCCCGCCCTGTTGGAGGACCTGGAGGCGGTCGAGGCGCACGTCGCCGGCCTCTCCGACCGGCGCGCGCGGATGGCGCACGACCGCGCCGAGCTGGAGCGGTGCCTGAGCGACGGCACGACCGCGATCGTCCACTGCGTCGAGGGCGGCTTCCACCTCGGCGATCGCGACGAGGAGATCGCGGCCAACTGCGCCGAGCTGGCGCGCCGCGGCGTCGCGTACGTGACCGTCGCGCACCTCTTCTTCCGCCAGGTCGCGACCAACGCGCCGGCGATCCCGTTCATCCCCGACCCGCTCTACGGCGTGCTCTTCCCGCAGCGCGGCAGAGACCGCCTGACGCCGCGCGGCGAGGCGGTCGTGCGCGGCCTCGTCGCCAACCGCATCCTGATCGACATCAGCCACATGGACCCGGGCGCGATCGGCGAGGTGGTCGCGCTGCTCGACGGCGAGCTGGACCCCGCCGCGCAGGTGCCGATCGTCTCGACGCACGCCGGCTACCGCTTCGGCCGCCAGCAGTACATGCACGACGACGAGACGCTGCGGCAGATCGCGCGCCGCGACGGCGTCGTCGGGCTGATCATGGCCCAGCACCAGCTCAACGACGGGCTGCGGCGCGGCCGCACGACGACGCTGCAGCAGTCGCTCGACGTGATCCGGCGACACATCGACAAGATCGCCGAGGTCACCGGCAGCCACCGCCACGTCGCGCTCGGGACCGACTTCGACGGCTTCATCAAGCCGACGATGGGCGGGCTGGAGAGCACGGCCGACCTGCGCCGGCTCGACGAGGCGCTGCACACCCACTACGGCGACGACGCCGAGCTGATGACCTCGCAGAACTCGCTGCGCGTGCTGCGCAGAGTGTGGGCGGAGCCGGCGTGAGCGACGACGCCGCGCCGGAGCGCGACGGCTTCCACCACCCGGCGAGCGAGGCGGAGATCGTCGCGCTCGTGCAGCGGGCGCGCCGCGCGGGGCTCCAGCTGCGCGTGCGCGGCGCAGCGCACTCTGTCTCGCACGCGATCTACGCCGACGCGGCCGACGGCAGCGACGCCGACGAGCCGCCCAACCGCGTCGGCATGCAGGCGCCGCCGCCCGGTCCCAACCTCAACCTGATGCTCGACCGCCACAACGGCTGGCGCGTGCGCGACGCGGCCCGCAGGCTCGTCGAGGCCGACGCCGGCATCCACCTCGGGCTCGACCCGAGCGACCCGACCGGCGCCGGCGCGCTGCAGCGCAGCCTGCTGTGGCAGCTGTGGAGAGAGCGCGGCTGGACGCTGTTCGACACGGGCGGGGTCACGCACCAGACCGTCAGCGGCTTCACCGCGACCGGCTCCTCCGGCGGCTCGCTGCAGTTCTCGGCCAACCGCAACCTGTTCGGCTTCCGCTTCGTCGACGGCCGCGGCGAGCTGCACGAGGTGACGCGCGAGGACGCCGACCTCGACCGCTTCCACGCGATGTGCCCCAACCTCGGGCTGCTCGGCGTCGTGACCGCCGTGCTCTTCGAATGCGTCGAGGCGTTCGAGATCGCCGGCAGCGAGGCGACGACGACGCTCGCCGACTGCCCCGTCGACCTCTTCGGCGACGGCGACGACGCGCGCGGCCGCCCGTCGCTGGAGCGGTGGCTGCGCGAGACGCCGTTCGGCCGGCTCGAATGGTGGCCGCAGCGCGGCGTCGAGCGGGTGCTGACGTGGAAGGCGGCGCGGATCGACCCGCAGGCGGGCTTCCAGCCGCGTCCCTACAGACGGTTCGGCGACGACGACCCGGAGGCGGCCCAGCACCTGATCGGGATCCTCTTCGCGATCATCGGCAACCTCGGCGACATGTCGGCGGCGAAGCCGAAGCTCGAAGACGACTTCGACGCGCTGAGAGGGACGCTGGAGCTGCTCGGCGCGGCCGACCTCGGCGCCGTCGGGAAGCTGCTGGCACGCGCGCTCGCGACCGCGATCGAGGTCGGCGTCGATGCCGCGATCACGCTGCTGGAGCCGGTCGCGCCGCTGCTGGAGCGCGAGCTGCCGGACCTGTACCCGCGCCTCGTCGACCTCTTCATCCCGCTCGACGCCGACAGAGGCGGTGCCGGCCGCGGCAGACCCCAGACCTTCCAGGACTGGAGCTGGCACGGGCTGCCGATGGACAACGCCGCGAGCGACGTGCTGATCCCGACCGAGTTCACCGAGGCGTGGATCCCGCTCGGCCGCGCGCGCGAGGTGATGGTGCTGCTGCGCGACTGGTTCGCCGCGCCGCAGGACGACGGCGCCGCGCTGCGCCGCGCCGGCACCTACGCATGGGAGCTGTACGCGGCGATGCCGGAGCGCTTCTGGCTGAACCCCTCCTACTCCGACGGCAGCGACGAGTGGCGTGACGGCGCGCTGCGGATCGATCCGTACTGGTACGCCGACAACGCCGCCGATCCGGTCGACACGCTGTTCGCCGGCCTCTGGCATCTGCTGCGCGACGCCGGCATCCCCTTCCGCCTGCACTGGGGCAAGTTCCAGCCGCGCCGCCCGCCGGGCGACCGCACCTGGGTCGACTTCTTCGCGGCGCAGTACCCGCGCTGGGACGACTTCCTCGCGCTGCGCGCCGAGCACGATCCCGACGGCATCTTCCTGACCGGCTACTGGCGCGACCGCCTCGGCCTCTGGGACGCGCCGCGGCCCGTGCCGCACGAGCGCTGATGCCCGCGCGGCACGGTGCGTCTCAGTCGTCGATTAGGTTCAGGACAACGGGCTGGACGAGCAGCATCGGCGGCCCCGTCGTCAGCGTTCCGGCGGCCGGGCAGAGCAGCGGGCTGCCCGCTTGCTTGGCGAATATCCCGCCCGCTAGGAGCGTCACGGTCCGTGGGTTCTTGGTGAAGTCGATTAGCGCTCCCTGCTGACCGCTGTATAGGCAGAGGCCGACGCCGGGAACGTTGAATTGGAAGCTCAGTCTTCTGAACCAGACTAGAAGCCCGGTTATGTTCGGTAGCGTGCCTAGGAACGAGTCGTAGGTGATCGGCGACGGGTTCGGTAGGCCTAGGACCGACGCCGTCACGCCGGGCGGGCTGCAGACGACGAGAGAGCCGTTCGTGACCGCGCCCACCGGGGCGTCGAGCGCCTTGCGTATGACTGGGTGAAATATGAGGTCGAGCGTCATCGTGCAGTTGCCGACGAACATCCCGGCGCTGAACGTGATGCCGCCGGCCTGGGTGTTGAGCCCGATCGTCGTCGGTAGCGGACCGCTCGGCGTGATGCCGATCGCATCATGGGCCGAGGCCGTCGCCGCGCTGCCGACGAGCACCAGCGCGGTCGCGGCGACCACGCTGGCGAGCCAGTTTCGCTTGAACATCGTGCATTCCTCCGTCACCCGCCTCGCGGCGGGTGTTCAGATGGTCTGTGTGAGGCCGCGCGAGCGCGCGGCCTTCGCAGCACTGCCCCTCCTTTCCCCCGGGAGCAATCGCAGAGCGATCATAGGAGCGGCACGCCAGCGCGACAAGCGCCGCGCACCGGTATCGGCAAACAGCAGTGTGTACCGCGTGCCGAGATCGCGTTACGATTGCTCGTGACGCCGCCCACAGGCGGTGGTCGCAACCAGGGG
>DATIOB010000399.1:0-6580 GCA_035473605.1 Conexibacter sp. | reverse complement strand
CGAAGGTCGCCGCGGCGCGCAGCGCGAGGGTGGCGGCCTCACGCGCGGGTGAGGTCGAGGTGGGCGGGGCGGCCGGCGGCGCGGCGAGCGCGGCGGCCGCGGCGGATGACTGCGCCGCCAGCAGCAGCTCCGCCCGCGCGCGGGTCGCGAAGCCGTCGGCGTACGGCAGGCCGCAGCCGTCGGCGGCGGCGCGCGCCGCCGTCGCCCAGCGCTCCGCCTCCGCCGGCTCGCCGCGCAGCAGCGCGGCGCGTGTCAGCAGCTCGCCGCAGACGGCGCGATGGCCGGGGAAGCAGAGCGGCAGCTCCTCCCCACCGCCGTATCTGACCACGACCTCGGCGGCGCGCTCGCCGCGCTCGGCGGCGAGCAGGACGGCGGCGAAGGCCCAGCCGCAGCCGGCGGCGATCGTGGACGGGCCGAGCAGCTGCGCGAGCGCGACCGACTCCTCCCCCGCCCGCAGGGCCGCGCCCGGCTCGCTGACCGGCTCGAGCGCCGTGCAGAGCGCGTAGAGCGCCCACATCAACGTCTGCTCGCTGCCGGTCGCGCGCGCCTCCTCGACCGCCGCGTCGGCCACGTCGACCGCCTCCGCGCAGCGGCCGGCGCCGCTCAGCGCGACCGACTCGCCGACCATCAGCTCCGTCAGCAGCGCGCCGCGGCCGCTGGCGCGCGCGATCGCGACGCCGCGCCCGAAGCAGCTCGCCGCGCTCGCGAAGCGGCCGGTGAACCACTCCGTCCAGCCGAGGTAGAGGAGCGTCTCCAGCCGCCGCCCGAGCGTCGCGTCCGGCAGCGGCGCGACCAGCCTCACCGCTTCGGTGCTGAGCCGCTCGGCGGCCGCGACGTCGCCGAGCGAGTAGTCGGCGAAGGCGAGCGCCGCGGTCGCCGCAGCTCGCGCCCCGTCGTCGCCGAGCGCGGTCGCGTCGTCGCGCGAGCGCGCCGCGCAGTCGCGCATCGTCGCGAAGTCGCCTTCGAGCGAGACGTGCGCGATCAGCTCCAGCCGCAGCGCGAGCGCGACGGGCGAGACGGGCGACGCGGCTCCGCTCAGGGCGGGCGCGGTGGGCGCCGGCGCAGCGGACGCGGGCGCGGCAGACGCGGGCGCAGCGTCGCCCTCCCCCACCGCCGCCAGCGCCGCGACCAGCCGCGCTCGCGCCGCGTCGTGGCGGCCGAGCAGGCGCTCGGCGGCGGCGCAGGCCGCGATCGCCTCGACGCGCGCGGGCGCCTCCGCGGGCAGCTCGGCGAGCAGTTCGAGCAGCAGCGCGTGCGCGGCGTCGAAGCGCCCCGCGCTCATCAGCGCGCCGGCCAGCTGCGGCATCAGCTCGGCGCGCGCCGCGCCGCCCGGGCCGGTCGCGGGCAGCAGCCGCGCCGCCGCCTCCAGCCACGCCGCCGCGGTCGCCGGCGCGCGCGGCGCCACCTCGTCGGCCGCCGCGCGCAGCAGCGCGACCGCTTCGACGTCGCCGCGCTGCGCCGACTGCGCGACGTGATGGGCCTGCGCGGTCGGGCCGGCGCCCCACTCGCGCAGCAGCTCGGCGGCGCGCGCGTGGGCGCCGATCCGCCAGCCGGCCGCGCTGCCCTCGTGGACCGCCCGCCGCAGCAGCGGGTGGCGGAAGCGGAACCAGCCGGGCGCGCCGTCGAGCCGTACGAGATCGGCGTCGAGCAGGCGGTCGAGCGCCGCCAGCGCGCGCTCCGGCGGCAGGCCGCCGACCGCTCCGGCGAAGACCGCCTCGGTCGGATCGCCCGCAACCGCCGCGCCCTCCAGCAGCGCCCGCGCGTCGTCCGGCAGCGGGGCCAGCTCCTCGGCCAGTGAGGCCGCGACCGCCAGCGGAACGTCGCTCGCCGCCGGAAGCGAGACGGGAGCGGGGAGCGCGGAGGAACGACCACGGCCCCGCGCCAGCTGCTTCAACGCGAAGGGGTTGCCGCCGGCGTCGGCGTGCAGCTCCGCGCGCAGCGCCGCCGTCAGCCCGTCGCCGAGCAGCGCGTCGGCCTCGGCGAGCGTCAGCGGCGCGAGCGGCAGCCGCGCGACCGCTCCGGTCGCGGCCGCGCGCCCCAGCTCGCGCGCGAGCGGGCCGCCGAAGCCGCCGGCGCGATGGGCGAGCGCGATCACGACCGGCGCCTGCGGCGGCCGTCGCACGAGCGCCGCCAGCAGCTCGGCGGTCGCCGCGTCGGCCCACTGCACGTCGTCGAGCAGCAGCACGAGTCCGCCCGGCACCGCGAGCCGCTCCAGCAGCCCGCGCACCGCCCGCTGCACGCGGTGACGGCCGGCGTCGGCCGCCGCGTCCGCGGCCGCCCCCGGGTCCGCCCAGGCGCGCAGCGACGGCAGCGCGACCGCGAGCGTCGCCAGCTCGTCGCGCTCCATCCGCGCCAGCCGCGCCGGGTCGAGCGCGCTCAGATGACCGTCGAGCGCGTCGGCCAGCAGCGCGAACGGCAGCTCGCGCTCGAACTCCGACGCCCGGCCCGAGAGGACCAGCAGGCCGCGCTCGCGCGCGTCGTCGGCGAGCCGGCCGAGCAGGGTCGTCTTGCCGATCCCGGGCTCGCCGAGCAGCTCGACGACGCCGCTGCCGCCGTCGCCGACCCGTGCGACCAGCGCCGCGAGCATGGCAAGCTCCCGCTCCCGGCCGGCAAGGGGCTGCGCATGGTCGGGAGCGAGGCGCATCGACGCTCACCCCAGTGTGACCGTCAGGGCGGCACTCCACAACCAACGTGGTTCCGGGAACGGTTCAGGGTCACACCCCTTCCGCGCCGCGACCGGCCGCTCCACGATGGATCGCATGCGTCTCACCCCCGTCGCCGTGCTCGCCTCGATCACGCTCCCGCTCGCGTTCGCGCTCCCGACCGCCTCCGCCCACGACTACTGCGTCGCCAAGCCGAGATGCGCCGGCACCGTCGTCGTCGCCGCCAACCTGCAGGCCCAGCTGACCGCCGCCGAGACCAACGGGGAGACCGACCGCTTCTTCCTCGGCTCCGTCGTCTTCGCCAGAGGCCCGTACCACTACCAGTCCGCCGAGCCGGTCGAGCTGCGCGGCAGCAGAGGCGGCAACAACACGATCTCGACGTTCCAGTCGGCCGTCGTCGACAGAACGGCGCTGACCCTGACCGGCCCCGCGATCTCGCTCGACGGCGTGCGGATCGACATCGCGTTGTCCGGGTCCGCAGGCCTCAGCCTGGCGAGCGGCAGCGCCCGCGGCATCTCGATCGTGCAGCAGCCCGGGACCTCCGCCGGCGCCGGCGTGATCCTCAGCGACGGCGCGACGCTGGCCGACTCGACGATCGACGTGCTGCCCGACTCGGCCCCCGGCGCCGGCCTCTCCAGCGGCAGCGCGACCATCACCGGCACGCGCATCGCCGGGGCCTACGGGGTCCTGACCGTCCCCGGGGCGGACACGCTGACGGTGGCGCGCAGCACGCTCACGGCCTCCGTCGGCGCCTTCGCGTACGGCGGCACGATCAGGCTCTCCGACACGGTCGTCGACGGGCGCAACCAGAGAATCAGCGCCGCCTTCTTCGCGCTCGCCCAGAGCGGCTTCGCCCCGACTGTCGAGGCGACACGCACGACCGTCGTCGGCAATGACGCGACCAGCACCAACGCGATCGGCGCCTACGCGGCGTCGAGCGGCGGCACGGCGACCGTCACCGTGCGCGACAGCGCGATGACCGGTGTCGGCGTCCCGGCGCTGCGGGTCACGGAACCCGGCGGGGTCGGCAGCGTCACGCTCGACCGCGTCGCGCACGGCGACGCGATCGGCAACGCCGACAGAGGCGAGGGCACGACGACCGAGACCAACCGCCTGCCGGCGCCGACCGGCTTCGTCGACCCGTCCGACTCGAACTTCCGCCTGCTGCCCGGCTCGTCGCTGATCGACGTCGGCGACCCCGCCTACGCCGGCGCCGCGGACGCGACCGACCGCGACGGCCAGCCGCGGCTGCGCGACGGCGACGGCGACTGCACGGCGCGCGTCGACGTCGGCGCCTACGAGTACCAGCCGACCGGGCCGTGCACGCCGCCGCAGCCGCCGACGGTCGACCCGCCCGCGCCCGGCACCCCGCAGCCCCAGCCGCAACCCCAGCCGCAACCGAGAACGGCACCCGACCGCACCGCGCCGAGACTGTCGGCCGTGCGCGTCCCGGCGCGCCTGACGCCCGGCGCCGCGCTGCCGCGGCTGCGCGCCGGCCGCAGAGCGAGCGCGATCGCCTTCACGCTCTCCGAGCGCGCGAGCGTGACGCTGCGCTTCAAGCGCCGCGGACGTGACGGCCGCTACCGCGCTGTTCGCGGCCCCGCGGCCACGCTGAAGGTCTCGGCGGCCGCCGGCCCCAACCGCCTGCGCTTCGCCGGCCGCGTGACGAGAAGAGCGCGCCTGACTTCCGGCCGCTACCGCGTCACGCTCGTCGCGACCGACGCCGCCGGCAACCGCTCGCGCGCCGTCAGCGCGCCCTTCCGGATCGGCTGAGCGGCGCCGTGTTCAAGAACCGCCGCACCCGTCGCAACGGCACCTCGGCCGAGGCGACGGTCCTCTCGATCGAGGACCTCTCGGGCCGCTCGGCCGACACGCTGCGCCGCTTCAGCCACCTGCTGGAGGTGCGCCGCTCCGACGGCTCCGTCTTCCAGGCGGAGGTGCGCGCGGTCTTCGGCCTGACCGGGCTGCGGCCGCGCGAGTTCGACGTGCTGCGGGTCAGATACGACCCCGACTCGCTGCACGTCGTCTTCGACCTCGACGGCGACCCGCGCTACGACCTCGACGCCAGCACCGCGCGCACGCTCGAGCTGCGCCGGCAGGCGGCCGAGGCCGAGCGCGCCCGCCGCGGCGAGCTGACGCCGCGCGACTAGCCGACCAGCCGCTCGGAGACCTCCCACAGGCGCGTCGCGTTGTCGGTGTCGAGCGCGTACGGCGCGACGCCGCCGGTCCCGACGCTGTCGGCGCGGCTGGCGAGCGGCTGCTGCTCCTGGCAGTCGTCGAAGTAGCGGCCGGAGACGCCGTCCAGCAGCGGCGAGGCGGCGAGCAGCACGCTCGTCGCCGCTCCCTGCTCGGGCGTCTTGATCGTCATCCCGATGCTGGCGGCGCGCTCGAACAGCGCTCTGTTGGCATCCCCCGGCAGGTGCCGCTGCAGCCGCGTCGCGATCCCGCCCGGCATCAGCGCGTTGGCGACGATCCCGTCGCGCGCCCAGCGCTCGGCGATCCCGACGGCCAGCAGCACGTTGGCCGTCTTCGCCTGCCCGTAGGCGGCCCACGGGTCGTACTCGCGGAAGGCGAAATGGAGGTCGTCGAAGATCACCGGCGATCTGAGGTGGCCGGAGGAGCTGACCGAGACGACGCGCGCGGCGCCGGAGGCCGCGAGCGCGCCGTGCAGCGCGCTCGTGAGCGCGAAGTGGCCGATGTGGTTGACGGCGAACTGGCGCTCCCAGCCGCCGCCGATCAGCTCCAGCTCCTGCACCGCCATCACGCCGGCGTTGTTGACGAGGATGTCGAGCGTCCCGTCCCATGCGGCGGCGAAGGCGGCGACCGAGCCGAGGTCGGCGAGGTCGAGCGCGGCGACCGGCAGGCGCTCGGCGGCGATCCCCTCCGAGGCCGCGATCTCGGCGGCGGTGCGGTCGCCCGCGTCGGTGTCGCGGACCGCCAGCGTCACCTCGGCGCCGGCGCCGGCGAGCGCGCGCGCCGTCTCGACGCCGATCCCGGAGGAGGCGCCGGTGACGATCGCGCGGCGGCCGGAGAGGTCGACGCCGTCGAGCACCTCGGCGGCGGTGCTCGCGGCGCCGAAGGGGGTGTGGAGCGGGGCGCTCATGCGGTCACCCCGCCGTGCGCGGCGCGCGAGAGCGCGTCCCACTGCTCCCATTCGGCGATCCGCTTCGCGTACTCGGGGCGGATCATGTCGAGCGGCCCCTCGCCGAAGAAGACCCGCAGCGGCGGCTGCTCGGCGTCGACCAGCTCGAGGATCGCGGGACCGGTCGCCTCGGGGTCGCCGGGGCGGCCGAGCGCGGCGGCGAACATTCTCGCGCGGCGGTCGCGCGCGCCGTCGTAGACCGGCAGCTGCTCGGCCTGGACGGACGAGGCGCCGCGCCAGTCGGTGTCGTAGCCGGTCGGCTCGATCAGCGTGACGTGGATGCCGAACTCGGCGACCTCGGCGGCGAGCGCCTGGCTGAAGCCCTCCAGCGCCCACTTCGAGGCGTGGTAGAGGCCGAGCGACGGGAAGGCGTGGACGCCGCCGATCGAGGAGACCTGGAGGATGTGGCCGGAGCCCTGCGCGCGCATGATCGGCAGCGCCGCCTGCGTCACCCACAGCGCGCCGAAGAGGTTGGTCTCGAGCTGGTCGCGCGCCTGCTGCTCGGTGACCTCCTCGATCATCCCGAAGAGCCCGTAGCCGGCGTTGTTGACGACGACGTCGAGGCGGCCGAAGTGGTCGTGCGCGTGCGCGACGGCGGCGTCGACGGCGGCCTTGTCGTCGACGTCGAGCGCGAGCGGCAGGACGAGGTCGCCGTAGGACTCGACCAGAGCGTCGAGCGAGGCCACGATGCGGGCGGTCGCGGCGACGCGATCGCCGCGCTCCAGCGCGGCCTCGGCCCAGATCCGGCCGAAGCCCTTCGAAGTGCCTGTGATGA
>DATIOB010000398.1:0-15882 GCA_035473605.1 Conexibacter sp. | reverse complement strand
TTCGCCATGTTGTACGGCGCGCCGCCGGCGCGCATCTGCGCGACCTCGCTGCTGGAGATCACGACGACGTCGCCGCGCGCGGCCGCCCGCATCGACGGGATCGTCAGCTGCGCGAGGCGGTGGGCGGCGAGCGCGTGGGTCCCCAGCAGCCGCGCGACCTCGCCGGGCTCGGTGTCGGCGACCGCGTCGCCGCGGCTGGCCTGGCCGGCGTTGCAGACGAGCGCGTCGACCGGGCCCAGCTCAGCCGTGACCGCGGCGACCAGCGCCGGCAGCGCGTCGAGCGCGTCGATCGAGGCGGCGAAGGCCGCGGCGCGGCCGCCGCGGGACCGGATCCCCTCCACCACCTCGGCGGCGGCGTCGGCGTCGCGGCGGTAGACGACCGCGACCGCCGCGCCCGCCTCCGCCAGCGCCTGCGAGATCGCGCGGCCGATCCCGCGCCCGCCGCCGGTGACGAGCGCGGTCCGTCCCTCCAGCTCCATCGGCTCAGAGCCCGAGCGTCTTGCCGATGATGTCGCGCTGGACCTCGTTGGCGCCGGCGTAGATCGTGCCCGCCAGCGCGACGCGCACGTGACGCTCCATGTCGTACTCCGACGCGTAGCCGTAGCCGCCCATCATCTGCATCCCCGCGAGCGCGACCTCTCTCGCGACCTCGGTCACCTTCAGCTTCGCCATCGAGACCTCGCGCGGGCGCAGCGTCGCCGGATCGGAATCGACCTGCTGCGCGACGTGGTAGGTCAGCAGCCGCGCGCACTCCAGCTCGGTCGCGAGGTCGGCGAGGCGGTGTCTGATCGCCTGGAAGGAGCCGATCGTGCGGCCGAACTGCCGGCGCTCGCGGACGTAGGCGAGCGCGTCGTCGAAGGCGCGCTGGCCGCAGCCCAGCAGCACGGCGGCGATGATCAGCCGCTCGTCGTTGAGGCCGGCCATCAGCTGCGGCCAGCCGCGGTCGACCTCGCCCAGGACGGCGTCGGCCGGCAGCTCGCAGTCGCTGAAGAAGATGTCGTTGACCTCGCGGCCGCCGATCGTCGAGATGCGGCGGATCTCCATCCCCGGCGTGCCTCTGGGCACGTTGAACATCGTCAGGCCGTCGTGCTTGGAGCCGCTGGAGTCGGTCCGCGCGACGAGCAGCACGTGCTCGGCGATGTGCGCGTTGGAGCACCACGTCTTCTGCCCGTTGACGACCCAGCCGCCATCGCTGCGGACGGCGCGGCAGGAGATGTTGCCGACGTCGGAGCCGGCCTCGGGCTCCGACATCGCGACCGCCTCGACGGCGCCGCGCGCGATCCCGCCGAGCAGCTCGCGCTTCTGCTCCTCGGTCCCGAAGCGCTCGTACGGGCCGGCGACCACCAGCGACGTCGCCATCGCGTTGATCGGCACGAGGCCGCGCATCGTCTCCTCCACCAGCACGCACATGTCGACCATCGTGCCGCCCGCGCCGCCGTACTCCTCCGGCACGATCACGCCGGCCCAGCCCAGCTCGGCGATCTGCTCGTAGATGCGCTGGTTGTGGGCTTCGGTGTAGCCCTCGGTGAGCGCCTCGCGCTGCTCGAAGGTGCCGCACTCGCGTCTGGCGAAGTCGCGGATCGCCGCCTGGAAGGCGCGCTGCTCGTCGTTGAGCTGCAGGGTGATCGTCATCATCTCACCGGCTTGTAGAGGGTGACGACGGCCGCGCCGCCGAGTCCGATGTTGTGCTGCAGGGCGACCTTCGCGCCCTCGACCTGGCGCGCGTCGGCCTCGCCGCGCAGCTGCCAGGTCAGCTCGCTGCACTGCGCCAGCCCGGTGGCGCCGAGCGGGTGGCCCTTGGAGATCAGCCCGCCGGAGGGGTTGACGACCGGGCCGCTGCCGCCATAGGTCGTCGCCTGCGCGTCGACCAGCTCGTGGCCGTGCCCCCGCTCGGCCAGGCCGAGCGCCTCGTAGGTGATCAGCTCGTTGGCGCTGAAGCAGTCGTGCAGCTCGATCACGTCGACCTCGTCGATCGAGGTCTGCGCCTGCTCCAGCGCGCGCCGCGCCGCCTCGGCCGACATGTCGTAGCCGACGAGCGTGATGCAGTCGGCGTCCTCGGCGAAGGTGCTGGAGAGGTCGGTCACCATCGCCTGCCCGGCGATCTCGACCGCGCGGTCCCACAGGTCGTGCTGCTCGACGAAGCGCTCGGAGGCGACGATCGCCGCGGCCGAGCCGTCGCTGGTCGGGGAGCACTGCAG
Source organism: Conexibacter sp. (assembly GCA_035473605.1). Taxonomy (GTDB): domain Bacteria; phylum Actinomycetota; class Thermoleophilia; order Solirubrobacterales; family Solirubrobacteraceae; genus Conexibacter. The sequence goes on along the minus strand of DATIOB010000398.1, from coordinate 13,684 downwards.
CTTCGTGATCGGCGCGTGGATCGTCGGCGCCGCCTTGACGTCGTCGAGGCTGTACTCGGTCTGGAACTGCGCGTACGGGTTGTCGACCGAGTGGCGGTGGTTCTTCCAGCCGATCCAGGCGAAGTGGTCGGGCGTGGAGCCGAACTGCTCCATGTGGTCGCGCGCGGCGTTGCCGAACATCTGCACCGCCATCGGCGCGTGCTCGTCGGGCCGGCGCGCGTACATCGCGCCGAGGTGGCGGTCGAGCGCGTCGGTGCGGTCGCCCCACTTCAGCTGCAGCGAGCCGCGCTCCATCTTCTCGAAGCCGACCGCCAGCGCGCAGTCGGCGAGCCCGCCGAGGACCGCCTGGCGCGCGAGGTACAAGGCGCTCGAGCCGGTCGAGCAGTTGTTGTTGACGTTGACGACGGGGATGCCGGTCGTGCCGAGGCCGTAGATCGACCGCTGTCCGTAGGTCGAGTCGCCGTAGCAGTAGCCGGCGAACGCCTGCTCGACCAGCGCGTAGGCGATCCCGGCGTCGTCGAGCGCCCGCTGCGCGGCCTCTCTGGCCCAGTCGGGGTAGTCGCCCTGCTTGCTGCCGGGCTTGTCGAATCTCGTCATCCCGACGCCGACGACGTAGGTCCGGTTGGTCATGCTGCGCTCCTGACGGTGATGGCTGCGTTGGCGATGACGGGGCTGTCGCGCTCCTGCGTGCGGACCGAGAGCACGACGCGGTCGCGCTCGTCCCACAGCCGCACGAGCAGCGTCTCGCCCGGGAAGACGACGCCGGCGAAGCGGGCGCGGTAGCCGGCGACGCGCTCGACCGCGCCGCCGAGGACGGTGTCGACCGCGGCCTTGCAGGCGATCCCGAAGCTGCACAGGCCGTGCAGGATCGGCCGCTCGAAGCCGGCCTTGGCCGCGTAGGCGGGATCGGCGTGCAGCGGGTTCTTGTCGCCGCTGAGGCGGTAGAGCAGCGCCTGCTGGGGCAGCGTCGGGCAGGCGACCTCGTGGTCGGGCGCGCGCTGCGGCGGCTCGTGCGCGGGCGCCGGCCCGGAGTCGCCGCCGAAGCCGCCCTCACCGCGCAGGAAGCAGTTGAAGCGGTTGACGAAGAGCGGCTTGCCGTCGGGCCCGCTCGAGGTCGCCTCGAAGACGGCGACGGCGCCGCTGCCCTTGTCCCACACGTGCGCGACGCGCGCGGTCGTGCGGACGCTGCCGGCGGGCGGCAGCGGCGCCAGCAGCTCCAGCTCCTGCTCGCCGTGCAGCAGCAGCGCCGGGTCGACGTCGAAGCCGTCGATCTCGGCGATCCCCGGCAGCACGCCGAAGGCGGGGATGACGGCGAAGGACGGCAGCACCTTCAGCCCGTCCTCGTAGGCGTAGGCCAGCTCGCCGGCGGCCAGCGGCCGGGCGCCGGCGCCGATCCCGAGGTGGTAGAGGATCACGTCGTCGGCGTCCCAGCTGGCGGTCGTCGCCGGCAGCTCGGCGCCGAGGACGCGCGCGAGGTCGATCGCCACGGTCAGGAGTCCATCCCGAACGCCATCCCGCCGGTGACGTTGAGGACCTGGCCGTGGACGTAGTCCGACCACGGCGAGCAGAGGAAGAGGACGCCGGCGGCGGCCTCGCGCGGCGTGCCGGCGCGGCCGAGCGGGATCAGCGCCTCGATCGCCTGGCGCGACTCCTGCGGGATCCCGACGTGGACCGACCGGCCGCCGACGTCGACGACGGTCTCGGCGGTCTTGGCGACCGTCATGCGCGTGTCGACGAAGCCGTAGGCGACCGCGTTGACGTTGACCTTGAACTGCCCCCACTCCTTCGCGAGCGTCTTGGTGAGCCCGACGACGCCCGCCTTCGCGGAGGAGTAGTTGGCCTGGCCGGCGTTGCCCATCGTGCCCGCGACCGAGGAGACGTTGACGACCTTGCGGAAGACCTCGCGTCCCTCCGCGCGCTCCTGCTTGGCCGGCTCGCGCAGGTACGGGGCGGCGGCGCGCAGGATCCGGAACGGCGCCAGCACGTGGATGTCGAGCATCGCCTGGAAGGTCTCGTCGTCGAGCTTGTGCAGCGGTCTGTCGAGCGTGTAGCCGGCGTTGTTGACGATCACGTCGATCCGGCCGAAGGCGTCGACCGCGGTCTGCACGAGCCGCTCCGGCGCGCCGTCGGCGGTCAGGTCGCCGCCGCAGACGGCGGTCTCGCCGTCGATCTCGGCGGCCGTCTGCGCGGCGACGTCGGCGTCGACGTCGTTGACGACGACCGCCGCGCCCTGCTCGGCCAGCAGCTCCGCGGTCGCCCGCCCGATGCCGCGCGCGGACCCGGTGACGACCGCCACCTTCCCCTCCAACATGCCCATGGCTCTCCTCGTCCCTTCGACAACTTGAACGACCGACTTGGTCACTTGACCAAACAGGATGCCCGCTCCACCTCCTGCTTGTCAAGCCGGGGGGTCGACCCGCTCGCCGTCCAGCCGCCAAGCGTCCTGAAAGCACCCAGATCAAGAGCGTCTCGCGATCAGGGCGGCTTCGTCTCGCTCACACCCCCTCGCCTCGAGCCATGCTCGGCACGCTGCGATCGCCTGCCCACCCGGGCGGGTCGCCGCGTCGACCGTCAGGGCGTGTCCGCTGCGGTCAGGCGGGCGAGCGTGACGCGCGCCGCCTCGGCGTACCGCGGCTGGTCGCTCTCGAGGCCGAACGCGAGGTCCTCCAGCGCCAGGCAGTGAGCGTAGAACCGTGCGCGCGATTCGAGTCCGTCGTGTGTCGCCAGCGCGCGCCCGGCTGCCCTCGCCGCTCGCCGGAATGCTCCGGTCCCGAGATCGCGCAGCAGCAGGCCGAGGTCCTTCGCGGGATCGACGAGCGCCGCGTCGGACCAGTCGAGGATCCCTGTCACGCGGCCGGCACGCGGCTCGGCGAGGACGTGCTCGCAGCCGAGGTCGTTATGCGAGAACACCAAGGTGCGCGCGGGCGCGGGCGGCGGCTCGCGCAGGAACCGCTCCAGGCCCGCGCGGGCGCACGCGGGCACCTCGGTCGCGAGTCTCGCAGCCAGCCCGACGGCCTCCTCGCGCCACTCCCCAGGCGGAGTGCGGTCCTCCTCCACGAGTCCTGCGATCTCCTCCGGCGGCGTTGCCCAGAGCCCGGCGAGAACGTCGCCGAGCGCGACGGCGACGCGACCAGCATGACGGGCGCGAAGCTGCGGCTCGAAGTCGAGCAGCGGCACGCCTTCCAGCAGCGGATACGCGAACCACGCGGCCCCTCCGGCCACCGGGACCGGCACCGCCACGACGCAGCGGCGGCGCACCACCTCGAGTAACGCCGCTTCGCGCTGGAGATCCTCGCCGTCGTCGCCCCGCAACCGCAGGACCAGGTCGCCCACCCGATAGGCGCAGTGGTCCAAGCCGCGTCCGAGGACGGTGACGCGCGCCCCGCACAGATCTGGGCGCTCGGCGACCAGCGCCTCGAGCGCCGCTCTCACATCCGCGTCCGACGCGTCCTGCACGCGGTGAAGGCTATACGCGGCGTGCGCCCGACCTGCTCGACCCGCTCCGAGCGAATGTGCGATCGCGTCGCACGGCAGGCCGCGCGGAGCTGCCGCTGGCGCAAGCCGGCCGGCAAGATGACACCGGCCGCCACGTTCTCCCATCGACGGTTGCCGAACCGGTTACGATCGCGCCGTTGTCAGACGGGGTCGCACGACGGTGATTTCAGGAGAGAGCGGACGCATGGAGCGCGCCTGGGCGCACGTACGACGCCGACCGGACCGGCTGCGTCTCGCGATGCCGTTGATCGCGGTCGCGGTGGTCGCGCTCGCCGCGTCGGAGCTGCCGTGGTCGCCGACCGAGGTCGCTCTGCTCGCGACGGCTGTCGCCGGCTTCACCGTCTGGGCGCTGACCGACCGCCCGCACGTCGCGCCGCTGGCGCTGCTGCTGCTCGCGATCGTGATCGGGCTCAAGCGCGACGGGCAGTTCGATGCCGTCCTGTTCCTCATGTCGTTGACCGCCGCGATGGCCGCCGCCTGGAGCCCCACCCGCGCCGACCTCGTGATCTCCCTGGCCGTCGTCGTCTCGGCGCCGCTGCTCGTCTTCACGATCGACCCGCGCGACATCGAATGGGAGATCTGGCTGATGGGCGTGACCCTGCCGGCCGCGCTCAGCTGGCTCTTCGGGCGTCAGGCCCAGCTCGTCGAGCAGCTCGCCGCCACCCGGCAGGAGCTGATGGTGCGCGACCGCGAGCAGGAGCGCCTCCGCGTCGCGCGCGAGGTCCACGACGTCGTCGCACGCGGGCTGGCTGTGATGCTGGTGCAGGTCGGCAGCGCCCGTCATGTCATCCGGCGCGATGTCGAGGAGGCCGAGCACGCGCTCCTCAGCGCCGAGGCCGCAGGGCGCGAGAGCCTCGCGGAGCTGCGTGCGACGATTGCGGCGCTGCGCCAGCCGACCGCAGCCGGGAGCGCCGGCGGCGAGCCAGCCGGCGAGCTCGCACGTGCCGCCGTGGAGGCGCGAATTCACGGCCTCGACGCGCATCTGACGATCGACGGCGATCCCGCTGGCATCGGCCGGGAGGCTGGCGCGACGCTGGTCCGCGTCGCGCAGGAGGCGCTGGTGAACGCTGCCAAGCACGCTCCCGGCGCGCGCACGAGCATCGTGCTGAGGCTCCGCGGGCGGGTCGTCACGCTCGACGTCCGCAGCAGCGACGCTGGCGCCGGCGCTCGCGCCGGCCGCGCCGACGGCACCAGTGCCCCCGGCTACGGCCTGCTCGGCATGCGCGAGCGCGTCGAGGCCGTGGGGGGCACGCTCGTGGCCGGGCCGGACGCCGGCGATTGGCTCGTCCGCTGCGCCCTCCCGCTCAACGCGGATGCTCCCGACGCGGCGATCGGCGGAGCGTCCGTCCGTGTCGGTTGAGCCGATCCGGGTCGTCGTCGTCGACGACCAGGCGCTGATCCGCGAGGGCCTGATGCGGATGCTCAGCCCCTCCGACGGCTTCGTTGTCGTGGCCGCGTGCGACGACGGTGAGGCGGCCGTCGCCGCCGCCGCCGGCGAGCCCGTCGATGTCGTGCTCGTCGATCTGCGGATGCAGGGGATCGACGGGATCGAGACGACCCGCCGCCTGCGGCAGCTCGACGTTCCGCCCCCGGTCCTGATCCTGTCGACCTTCGGCGCGGACGACGACCTGTGGCGCGCCGTGGAGGCCGGGGCGGCCGGCTATCTGTTGAAGGACGCGGAGGCCGAGACCGTGCTCGCCGCCGTCCGCGCCGTGGCGCACGGGGGCGCCTGGTTCGACCCGCAGGTCGCGCCGTCGCTGCTCGGCGCCTTCCGCCGCTCGATCGGCCCGCGAGCGCGTGCCTCGACACGGGCGTCGCAGCTCTCCGCGCGCGAGCACGAGGTGCTGCGCCTGCTCGCTTCGGGGGCGTCGAACGCCGAGATCGCGGCGCGGCTGCACCTCGGCGAGAGCACCGTCAAATCGCACGTCAGCAGCATCCTCTCCAAGCTCGAGGTGCGCGATCGCGCGGGCGCGATCGTCTTCGCGTACGAGCACGGCCTCGTCGGCTCCCCCTGAAGGGGGAGACGCGAAATCCGCCGCGCGGCCGATGACGGCCGAGCCGAGATCGGGAAGGCTGGGGCAGGCACGATTCTCAAGGACGGTCGCAATGACGGAACGGTCGGGTCTGGAGACCTGGAGCGGCGTTGAGCTGCGGCACCTCGCAGCGCTGGTCGCGATCCACGAGGAGGGCTCCTTTCGGGGAGCGGCCGACCGGCTCGGCTTCGTGCAGTCCGCCGTCAGCCAGCGGCTCGCGCAGTTGGAGGCGATCGTCGGCGCACGGCTCGTCAACCGCAGTCGCGGCCACACCTCCCCCGTGCTGCTGACCGATGCGGGTCTGCTGCTCGTCGACCACGCGACGCGCATCCTCTCGCAGCTCGAGGCGGCGCACGCGGACCTGCGCGGGTTCGCGACCGTCAGCGTCGCCGAGCAGCCGCGACTGCGCGTCGGGATCGACGCGGGCGTCGCGCGGCGGCTGGCGCCGTCGATCCTCACTCAGCTCGCGGCCCGGCAGCCGGACCTGCAGGTCGCCTTCCACGAGGCCGGATCCGATCGCGCGCATCTGGCGCGGATCGAGAGAGGCGAGCTGGACGCCGCCTTCGCCGAGCTTCCGCTGGGACCGGCGGCGGTCTCGGGAGTCCCGATCCTGGAGGATCCCTGCGTCCTGGTCGTGCGGCGGGGCTCGGAGCTGGCGAGCGCGCGCGCGCGGCCGACGCTGGCGGAGATCGCCGCGGTGCCGCTGGTCACGCTGATCGACTGGCCGCTGATGGAGCTGATCGAGTCGTACGTGCGCAGCGCGGGCGGCAGGGTGCGGATCGCGACGCAGGCGAGCACCGGCATAACGGCGCAGACGCTCGTCGCCGCGGGCGCCGGACCGGCGATCCTGCCCCGGCTCGCCGTCGACGAGACCGATCCCGCGATCGAGGCGATCGACCTCGGCCACCTGCTGCCCAGCCGGCGGCTCGCCTTCTGCTGGCACGAGCGACGCCGCAACCTCGCAGCGCTCGACGCCTTCCACGCCGCGGCCGTCGTCGCCGCGCGCAAGGTCGCTCGCGGCTACGAGGCAGGGGCCGGGCAGCAGCTGGAGGCGGTGCGGTCCCAGGCAGCCGTCGCCTGAGACCGCGCACTCCGCCGGCTCAGGTCAGGTCGCCCCAGGCGCCGACGATGTGCTCGGCGCTGCGCTGCGTCCAGGCGACCTGCGTGAACGTCGGGTTGACGCTGCCGCCGGTCGGGAAGACGCCCGGGCCGGCGACGAACAGGTTCTCGACGTCGTGGGTGCGGCCGTGCTGGTCGGTGACCGAGCTGGCCGGATCGACGCCCATGATCGTCCCGCCCATGATGTGCGCGACGTTGCGCGGGCCCGACCACGCCTCCGTCGCGCCGGCTGCTCTCATGATCTCCAGGCCCTGCGCCCGCGCCGCCTCGAAGAGGCGGTCGGCGTCCGCGTCGTGGGCGTGCGTCACCCGCGCCGTCCGCATCCCGAAGCCGTCGCGCCGATCGTCGAGCTCGAGGCGATTCTCGCTGCTGATCGTGCCGTGGCCGATCGCGTCCATCGCGCCGAGATGGTTCACCCCGCGGCGCATGAACGACTCGAGCGCTGCACCGTGCACGTCCGGTCGCGCCATCGCGATGCCGGTGAGGTCGTTGGGCTTCTTCGCCCCGCCGGCGAGCCACTGCCAGCCGCCGAAGTGACCCTTCGCCGGGTCCGGGTCGGCATTCTCCTGGGAAAGCAGCTGCGGGGCGACCGTCCCGACCGACGGCTCGGTCCGCCAGGGAAACATGCCGTAGACCGTCAGCAGCGTGTGGACGTGCAGGAACCGCCCCACCAGCCCGCTGGAGTTGGCCAGCCCGCCCTCGGCGGAGTTCAGCAGGATCCGCGGCGTCTCGAGCGCGAAGGCGGCGAGCACGACCAGCTTCGCCCGCAGCACCTGGCGGGCGCCGCGCGCATCGACGTACTCGACGCCGGTCGCGCGGCCGGACTCCGTCACGACCCGCGTGACGTGGGCGCCGGTGCGGAACTCGACGCCGGCGGCGCGCGCCTGCGGGATGTACGTGACCAGCGGGTTGCCGAGCGCGCCGATCGCGCAGCCGGCGTCGCACCAGCCGTCGTAGGTGCAGGCCGGGCGGCCGTCGTAGGGCCGCGACAGGATCGCGGCCGGCGAGGGCGACGTGCGCAGGCCGAGCGCGTCGAAGCCTCTTCTCAGGACCTTGCCGTGGGTGTGCAGGCGCAGCGGCGGCAGCGGGTAGGGCGCTGCCGGCGGGCGCCACACCTCCGCGCGGGCGTCGCCGGAGAGGCCGACCTCCGCCTGCACGCGGTCGTAGTGGGGGCGCAGGTCGTCGTAGCCGATCGGCCAGTCGAGCTGGCGCCCGAAGCGCGTGCGCGTCTCGAAGTCCGCGGGGTGCATCCGGAACCACGAGCCGAAGTGATGGATGCCCGCGCCGCCGAGGCCGCGGCCGACGTTGAAGCCGAGGTTGATCGGGTCGCGCCCCTCGCTGCGGTAGGCGCCGGTGCCGGCGCGCAGGCGGCGCGCCCAGATCTGCGAGCTGGTGAAGTCGCTCGACTTCCAGGCCGGGCCTGCCTCGAGCACCACGACGCGCTTGCCGGCACGTGCCAGCTCACGCGCCACGAGCGGGCCGGAGTAGCCGGCGCCGACGACGACCGCGTCGATCTCCGGTCTGCTTCTGCCGGGATGCCCGGGATGGCCGGGATGGCCGGGACGCCCTCTCGCCTGCTGTCCGTTCGTTCTCATGCGGCTCACCACCGTGCCCGCGGCCGCACGAGCGGCTTGTAGGGCGCGCCGATCCGCGCGTGGCCCTCGGGGGTCCCGTAGACGACGTCGACGGCGTCGCCGCGGGTCGCGAGGTAGAAGAGGAACGACGGCGGGCCGCTCCACGCGGCGTCGCCGGCGACGACCCGTGCGACCACGGCCTCGCGCCGCGCGCGTGACAGCGCGGCGAACGAGCTGCGGTGCGTCGTCGCGCTGAGGCGCTCGAGCGCGGCGAGCCCCTCCCCGTAGAAGCCGGCGTACGGCGGCGGCCAGTCGAGGTAGCGCAGCATCAGCAGCGCGTCGTCGGCCGGCTTGGCCAGCTGCGCGTTGACGAAGCCGCCGACGTCGCCGGCGACGGCGCCGGGGACGAGCGTCTCGCACCACGACGCCAGCGTCGCGGTCTGCGTCCTGGAGAGCGGCGCGGCAGCCGCCGGGTGGGCGGCGGCGCCGGGCGCGCCGAGCGCGTGGCCGGCGAGCGCGACGGCGCCCGCGGCGCCGGCGTGCCGCAGGAACGTGCGGCGCGTCGTTGTCGATTCAGTCATCGAGCGGTAGTTGTATGTGCGTGACGATCGGCACGTGAGGCGAGGTGTGCATCACGGTGATCGCAGCTGGTGAATTTGGCCTGCGGCCGGCGTGGCCCCGACCCGGCGCGCTAACCTCGCGCCATGTCGCTGCTCGCCGGACGCGCGCCGGCCGCCCCCGTCCCGCTGCTGGTCGCGCTCGCCGCGCTCCTCGTGCTGACGCTCGCCGACAGCTGGCGCGTCGCGCTGCTGGTCGCGCTCACCGGCGCCGCGATCGGCGCCACGCGCATCCGCTACGCGGCGGTCGCCGCCGCCAGCCTGGCCGTCGTCGTCGCTGCGCTCACGCTCGCTGCCGGCCCGATCGGCGACAACGACCGGCCTGCGCGGGAGCGCATCGCAGCGCCGGGCGAGCGGGTGCGCTGAGGCCGTGTGACGGGCCCGTCGAGCGCCGCGCGGACCGCCCTGATCACCATTCGCGATCGCGCTCTGCTGACCTGTCGATAAGCGGCTCGGGACCGCTGCAGCGCTCTACGATCGCCCAGTGAGCAGCCCAGGTGGAGCGCGCGCGGGAGCCGACCGCGGCCAGCAGGTCGACCCCGTCATGGCCGCCGCCCTCGCGGGGATCGCCCTCTTCCTCGTGCTGCTCGCCTGGTCGACGCCGACGCTCGCCGCCTGGGTCCACTCCGGCAGCTTCGCGCGCGTCGGCCTCCTCGACGCGCTCGCCGCGACCGTCGACGGCCGCCTCTTCGGGCCCGACCCCGCGCTCGCCTACCCGCGCTCCGTCCGCGCGCTGCTGCCGGGCGCGCGCGGCTTCTGGGGCACCGCCGCGCTCGTGGCGATCACGCTCGCCGCGGCGCTGCTCGCCCTCGCGCGGGCGATCGACGTGCGCATGAGCCGCCCCTCCGCCGACCAGCGCTGGTGGCAGCTGCGCGGCCGCCGGCCGCACGAGTTCGGCCGCTACCGCACGGTCCCCGAGCTGCTGGTCGACAGACCCTCCCCCGACCGCGTCGTGGTCGGGCGGATCGGGCGCCCCGGCTCGCTGCTGGCGATCACCAGCTCCGTGCAGATGGCGGTCGTCGCCGCGCCCCGCACGGGCAAGAGCTCCGGCCTCGTGATCCCGGCGATCCTCGAGCACGAGGGGCCGGTCGTGACGACGTCGGTCCGCACCGACATCGCCGAGCACACGCTCGCGCGCCGGCGGCGGCTCGGGCGCGTCTGGGTGTGGGATCCCTTCGGCCGCGACAGCGACAGCTGGGACCTGCTGCAGGGCTGCGAAGACTGGGAGCACGCGCTGCTGGTCGCGCGCTGGCTCGGGCACGCGCGCAAGATCGGCGAGGGGATCAACCAGGACTACTTCGACCAGGAGGCCGAGGGGCTCGTCGCCCCGTACCTGCACGCGGCCGCGCTCACCCCCGACGTGAACGCGGAGGGCGTCTACCGCTGGATCCTCAACCGCGACCTCGACACGCCGATCGGCATCCTCGAGGACGTCGGCGCCGATGACGCGGCTGACCGGCTGAAGGCCGTCTACGCCTACACCGAGCGACAGCGCGACGGCATCATCGGCACCGCCGCGGTCCAGTTCAAGGCCTACGGCCACCCCGCTGCCGGGCGCACGGCGAGACGCGGCGAGGGCTTCACGCCGGAGGCGCTGTTCGACGGCGCCAACACGCTCTACATCGTCGCCGGCCGCGAGCACCAGCAGCTGCTGGCGCCGCTGGTCGTGACGATGATCTCCTCGATGCTGTTCGCGCTCAGCGAGCAGGAGAACCGCTCCGGCAGAGGGCTCACGCCGATGGCGCTGTTCGCGATCGACGAGACCGCCTCGATCGCCCCGATCCAGGACCTCCCGCAGATCCTCGCGACCTCGCTCGGCACCGGCGTGCGCTTCCTCACCGTCTGGCACTCGGTCGCGCAGATCCGCCGGCACTTCGGCGTCGATGCCGCTGCCGAGATCCTCGCGCTCTCGCAGGCGAAGGTCTTCATGGGCTCGATCACCGACCAGTACACGCGGCAGGAGATCGTCGAGCTGCTCGGCCGGCGTCAGAGCGCCGGCGCCGCGACCGACGTGATGAGCGCGCAGGCGCTGCAGCGCACGAGCGCGGGCGAAGGGCTGCTGATCAACGGCGACCTGCCGCCGGTCGTCTTCAGACAGCGCCGGCACTACCTCGACCCCGAGCTGAGACGGCTGAAGGGCTCGCTGCCGGCCGCGGCAGGCGGGCTGCCCGGCCGCTCCACCGAGGCGAGCCGCTGATCGCCCACTGGAACCAGCGTCTTCAGCGATCGAGATCGGCGGGCGGCGTCAGCCCTCGCATAATCGGCGACATGCGCCGTCGTTCAGCTCGTCCAGTTCTCTTGCCCTCGCTCACCGCCGCCGCGCTCGCACTCGGGGCGCTGCTGGCGAGTGCTGTGCCCGCCGCCGCCGGCACCTACGTCGCGCACAGCTGCCGGACCCCGGCCGGGGCCGCGGCGGGCACCTCCGACTGGCTGCTCGACCGCACCTCCGACACCTCCACCGTCACCAGCGCGTGCCCGAGCGGCCCGCTGACGCTGCAGCTGAAGCCGGGCACCGTCCACGCCGCCGACGCGCAGGCGACGCTCGACTTCCACGCCCCGCGCGACACCGAGATCGTCGCCTACTCGATCCATCGCAGCGTGCGGCTCGGGCCCCGCTACAACTTCTGGCGCTACGAGAAGGGCGTCGGCTACGTCGCCGTCGAGAGATGCCACACGACCGACGGCTCCTGCAGCGCGCTCGGCGACCCGGCGCAGCCGCTCGGCGGCTCCAACCTCGTCAGACAGACCGGCCGCGCCGGCGTCCGCAACATCGAGCTGAAGCTGACCTGCGGTGAGGACGACACGCACACGACGACGTGCGCCAGCGCCAACCCCGCCGGCGTCGTCAACGTGCACAGTGCCGCGATCACGCTGCAGGACGGCTTCCTGCCGACCTTCGCCTCGCCGCCGAGCGGACCGCCGATCGACTCCCCCGCCGAGCTGACCGGCGTCCAGCCGATCTGGGTCTCCGCCAGCGACCGCGGCGGCGGCGTCTTCGAGGCGGCGCTCGAGCTGGACGGCAGAGTCGTCGCCTCGCGCGTGCTCGACGGCAACGGCGGCCGCTGCCAGGAGCCGTTCACCGCCGCCCAGCCGTGCTCGACCAGCGCCGCCGGCGAGCTCACGCTCGACACGACCGCGGTCCCGGACGGCCCGCACTCGCTGCGCGTGCTCGTCTCCGACGCGACCAGAACCAACGTCACCGCCTGGGGCCCGGTGCAGATCTCGACCGCCAACTCCAGCTGCAACCCGTCGCCGCGGGTCGACTCGATGCGACTGTCGGCCGGCTTCCCGGCCAAACCGACCCCGCGCACCGTCGTGACGCGGGCATACGGCGGCAGGCTGCAGGTGAGCGGTCGCCTCGTCAGCCCACTGGGAGTCCCCAGCGTGGGCGCGCGCGTCTGCCTGCTCGGGCGCGAGGATCGGCCGGACGCGCCGTTGCGCGAGTTCGCCGTCGTCGTCACCGACGCCAACGGCGGCTTCAGCGCGCCCGTCCCGGCCGGGCCCTCGCGTCAGCTGCTCGCCGTCCACCGCGTGCCCGGCGGGGCCGCCGTCGCGTCGATGCGGGTCCGCGTCAGAGCTGCCGTGTCGCTGAGACCCTCGCGCAGACGGCTGCGCAACGGCGGCACGGTCGTCCTGCGCGGGCGGCTGCGGCACGGCCCGCTGCCCGACCGCGGCGTGCTCGTCGAGCTGCAGGCCAAGCGCGGTCGCAAGTGGCAGACGTTCGGCACGACGCGGACCCGCACCGGCGGCCGCTACGAGCTGCGCTATCGCTTCACGCGCACGACCGGGGTGCAGCGCTACGCGATGCGCGCGCTCGTCCCCGATCAGTCGGCCTACCCGTACGTCCGCGGCGTGTCGAGGCCGATCGCGCTGCGCGTCCGCGCGCGATGACGGTGGCGGCGCGCGAACGGCCCGGCGCCCGCGCGACGCAGTCCACCTACGAGCACGACCGCGCGCACGTGCTCGCGGTGCTCGCGCGCCGCTGCGGCTGGCTCGACCACGGCGAGCGCGAGGCGATCTTCCACGACGCCTACCTCGTGCTGCTGCAGAAGCAGCACGACGGCGCGATCGATCTCACCGCGATGAACGAGCACCAGACGCGCGCCTACCTCGTGCAGACCGCCCTGCACAAGGCGCTCGACGAGGGCAAGCGCGCCGGGCGCGCCCGCGAGCGCTCGCTCGACGCCGACCTCGACGCGGGCCTCGAACCGGCCGACGCCGCCGCCGCTCCCGACGAGCAGGCCGTCAGCCGGCAGACGAGCGTCCAGGTCCGCGAGATCGTCGCCGAGCTGCCCGAGCGCCAGCAGACGATCGTCAAGCTGCGCTTCTTCTTCGACCGCGCGCCCGAGGAGATCCAGCGCTTCCTCGGACTCAGCGAGCGCGTCTACCGCCGCGAGCTGGAGCGCGCGATGCGCGAGCTCTCCGCGGGCGTCGAGCTGGTGCGGGATGGCGCTTTCTGCGAGAGCCGGCGCAGCGCGATCCTCGCGCTGATCGCCGGGATCGCCGGACCGAACCGCGCACGCGACGCGCGCGACCACCTCGCCAGCTGCCCCGCCTGCGCGCGCTGGGCCGTCGCCGTCCGCGACAGCACCCGCGAGGCCGCGGCCGTGCTGCCGCTGCCGGCGCTCGCGCTGGCGACCTCCGAGCACCGGCTCGGCCGGCTGTGGGAGAGCGTGCGCGAGACCTTCAGCGGATCGACCTCCTCGGCCAAGCAGCACGTCACCGAGACCGCGACGCGGCTCGACGCGGCGAGCGCCGGTTACGCGACCTCGCTGCGCCCCGGCGCGCTCGCGGCGGCCGCCGCCGGCTGCCTGGCGCTCGGCGGCGGCGCGACCTACTGCGCCGT
>DATIOB010000397.1:0-8436 GCA_035473605.1 Conexibacter sp. | reverse complement strand
CGATCCTCGAGGTCGACACCGCCGGTGTCGATCAGCGTGAATCTGCGCCCGTTCCACTCGGTCGGCAGCTCCTTGCGGTCGCGCGTGACGCCCGGCCGCTCGTGCACGACGGCCTCACGCGTCTGCGTGAGCCGGTTCACGAGCGACGACTTGCCGACGTTGGGGTAGCCGACGACGGCGACCTTCATGCGGTGCTCCTCAGATCGATCACTTCGATGTCGGCGCCGAGCTCGATGATCTCGGGGTCGCCGGTGTACAGGGGGGCGCGATGACGCAGGGCGGTCGCCACGCAGAAGGCGTCAGGATAGGAGAGTCCGCCGCGCGCCTTGATCTCGGACGCGCTGCGGACCAGCTGCCAGTCTGGATCCTCGACGCGCGTGATCGATCGGATCGCGCCGATCCGATCCTGCGCGATGCGCCCGCCGTGACTGCGCATCACAGAGTAGAGGCTCTCGCCGAGGTTGATCGACGAGATGATCGCGTCGTGCTCGGCGATCGCGGCCGCTACGCGTGACGCCGCGGGTCTGTTTCGCAGCAGCTCGACGACCGCCCACGCATCGAGGACGATCGTCACGCCGCCGGGCCGAACTTGCGCTCTTCGCGCTCGCGATCTCGGCGACGCTCCTCGATCAAGACGTCGAGCGGATCGATGTCGCCGCCCGGCAGCGAGCCGCGCAGCCGCGCGATGATCTCGGCCTTCGTCTCGGCCTTGCGGATCGTGATCTGGCCGAGCTCGTCGTCGAACAGCACTTCGTCCCCGGGACGGATCCCGTGGCGCTCGCGCAGCTCTTTGGGCAGGACGACCTGTCCTTTCGCGCCGACCTTGTAAGTCATACCGCCGAGTATAACCGGCGGCGCCCGCTCAGCGCGGGCCGGCGGCGAGGGCGCTGTCGGCGATCGCGACCAGCTTGGCGCGGTCGCTCGCTCTGCCCGCGGCGCGGAACTGGACGTCGTAGAGGACGTCGCCGACGCTCCACTGCAGCTGCGGCGGCGAGCACGACGCGCCGCACGTCGAGGGCTTGTAGAAGCCGGTCACGCCGCCGTGCAGGCGCACTCTGCGGCTGAAGGCCGGTCTGGCGCCCCGCGTCGCGCTGAACTCGCCGACGAAGCAGGCGTTGGCGCCGCCGCAGCGCGGGCCGATCCCGAGCGCGATCGTCCACGTTCTGCGGTTCGAGGACCACTTGACCTCGATCCCGTGGCCGCTCGGCACGTCGATGGCGACCCTGTCGGGCAGCAGCACGCCGATGCCGGTGTGTCTCTTGACCGCCGCGATCTGCTTTCTGAACGCTCTCGCCGGCTCGACGACGCGGACCGCGGCGGAGGCTGTCGCGATGAGCGCGAACGGCACGACGAGGATGGTGACGACGGCGGCGACGAGGCTGGTTCGGCGCATCACTGCTCCCGGTGGTCGGCGACGAGCGCGGAGACGCGCGCCACCACATCCTCCAGGCTGAGGCCCGTCGTGTCGAGTTCGACCGCGTCGGCGGCCGGTCTCAGCGGCGCGACGGCGCGCGTCGTGTCGCGCTCGTCGCGGATCGTCTGCTCGGCCAGCACGGTCGCCACGTCGGCGCCGATCTGCTCCGCGCGACGGCGCGCGCGCTCCTCGGCGCTCGCCGTCAGGAAGACCTTCACGGCCGCGTCGGGCGCGACGACGGTGCCGATGTCGCGCCCCTCCGCGACCCAGTCGCCGTTCGCCACGATCCGCTGCTGCTGGGCGACCATCGCGCTGCGCACGGCCGGGTCGGCGGCGGCGCGCGAGGCGCCCTCCGACGCCTCCGGCGTGCGGATCGCATCGGTCACGTCGCGGCCGTCGAGCAGCACGCGCTCGCCCAGCTCGATCGTCAGGTCGCCGGCGATCTGCGCTGGCTCGACGCCGCGCTCCGCGGCCGCCAGCCCGACGCTGCGGTACATCGCGCCGGTGTCGAGGTAGGTGAAGCCGAGCGCCGCCGCGACCGCCTTGGCGACCGTCGACTTGCCGGCTCCCGCCGGTCCGTCGATCGCGACGACCATCAGCGCGCCAGCAGCGTCGCGAGGTCGGCCGTGAAGCCCGGGTAGGAGACGGCCGCGGCCTCCATGCCGTCGACCTCGACCCCCTCGCGCGAGGCGAGGCCGGCGATCGCGCCGAGCATCGCGAGTCGGTGGTCGCCGTGGGAGCCGATGCGGCCGCCGCGCAGGCCGCCGCCGGTGACGACGAAGCCGTCCTCGGTCGCCTCGATCTGAGCGCCGAGCGCCGAGAGGCCGTCGACGACGGTCGCGATCCGGTCGGACTCCTTCACCTTCAGCTCCTGCGCACCGCGCACGACCGTCTCGCCCTCGGCGAAGCAGCCCAGCAGCGCGACGAGCGGCAGCTCGTCGATCGCCAGCGGGACCTCCTCGGCGTCGACCGTCGTGCCGCGCAGCGGGCCGTGCGCGACGTCCAGCTCGGAGACCGGCTCGCCGGGCGTGAAGGCGCCGTGCGGCTCGAGGTCGCCGAGCACGATCCCGCCCATCCGCTCGACGATTCGCAGGAAGCCCGTCCGCGTCCAGTTGACGTTGACGTCCTCCAGCACGATCCGCGAGCCCGGCACGAGCACCGCGGCGGCGACCCAGAAGGCGGCGCTGGAGGCGTCGCCGGGGACGTCGACCCGCTCCAGCGTCAGCTCGTCGACCTGCCCGACGGTGACGCGCGCGCCGTCGCGCTCGATCGGCACGCCGGCGGCGGCGAGCATCCGCTCGGTGTGGTCGCGGCTCGGCGCCGCCTCGACGACGGTCGTCGGCGCGGTCGCGCTCATGCCGGCGATCAGCACGCACGACTTGACCTGCGCGCTGGCGACCGGCATCTCGTACTCGATCCCGCGCAGCTCGGCGCCGTGCAGCGTGAACGGCGGGAAGCGCTCGTCGGTCGCCTCGATCGTCGCGCCCATCCGGCGCAGCGGGTCGGCGATCCGGTCGACCGGCCGTCTGCGGATCGAGCTGTCGCCGTCGAAGGTCCATGCCTTCCCGGGCTGCGCCGCCAGCCAGCCGGGCAGCAGCCGCATCAGCGTGCCGGCGTTGCCGACGTCGATCGCGCCGGCGGAGGGATGCGGGTTCCTGAGGCCGCAGCCGCGGATCATCAGCTCGCCGCCGCCGCGCCGCTCCACCAGCGCGCCGATCTGCTCGACCGCCGCGAGCGTCGAGTTGGTGTCGGCGGCGTCGAGGTAGTTGCGCACCCACACCGGCTCCGGCGCCATCGCGGCGAAGATCGCCGCGCGGTGCGAGATCGACTTGTCCGGCGGGACGCGCAGCGTGCCCTTCAGGCCGGCCGGCGCGGGGTCGAAGCGAACGGTCGTCATCAGGCTTCAGCCACCGGGAAGCCGAGCTGCTCCAGCAGCGCCAGCGCGCGCTCCGCCGGTTCGTCCCCTGCGATCCACAATGCCACGACGCCCTCCGCTTGGTTCGGCGCCGGGTAGAGCGCCATGTCGGTGATGTTGACGCCCGCGCGTCCCAGCTCCAGCGCCAGACGCGCGATCACGCCCGGCTCGTTCGGCACCGACGCGCGCAGCTCGTGCAGCGGTCCGCCGGCCAGCTGCGCCTCCAGCAGCCGCTGACGATCCGCGCGGGCGCCGTCGTTCCAGGCGGTCACGCCGTCGGCGTCGGCCGCCTCCAGCAGCGCCCGGAACTCTGCCAGGCGGCGCGTCGCGTCGTCGATCCGCTCGATCAGCGCGTCGCGGTTGGCGAGGTAGATGTCAGTCCAGATCGCGCTGTTGGCGCCGGCGACCCGGGTCGCGTCGCGGAAGCTGGGACCGGTCGCCGGCAGCTGCTCGGACTCCTCCTCCAGCGCACGGGCCGCCTGCGCGACGAGCACGTTGGCGACGACGTGCGGCAGGTGGCTGACGGCCGCCAGCATCGTGTCGTGCGTCGCCGCGTCGATCGTCGTCGGGCGCGCGCCGAGGCCGCGCAGCGCTCTGTGCAGCCGCTCGAAGCCGGTCCCGGTCGTCCCCTCCGTCGGCGTCAGGTACCAGACGGCGTCCTGGAAGAGGTCGCCGCGGGCGTGCTCGACGCCGGCCGTCTCGGCGCCCGCGAGCGGGTGGCCGCCGACGAAGCGGGGGTCGTCGATCGCGGCGACGACGCTGCGCTTGGTCGAGCCGACGTCGGTCACGACGCAGTCGTGCGGGGCGGCTCGCAGCACCTGCGCGAGCGTCGCCGGCAGCTGGCCGACCGGCGCGGCGACGAAGACCAGCTCGGCCTCCGCGACGGCCGCCTCGACGCTCTCGGCGCCGCGGTCGATCGCGCCGTGGGCGCGGGCGGCCTCGAGCACGCCGGGCGAGGGATCCCAGCCGGTCACGTCGGCGCCGAGCCGCTCGCGGACGGCGAGCCCGATCGATCCTCCGATCAGGCCCACGCCGATGATCGCCGCCCGCAAGCTGCTCGCGCCTCCCCTACGCCGCCGCGGCGAGGGTCGAGATCGTCTTGCCGGCGACCGCGGCCGCCTGCGCGACCTTCTCCGTGTACGCGGCGAACTCGTCGGCGACGAGCTGCTGCGGGCCGTCGCAGATCGCCTCGTCGGGGTTCGGGTGGACCTCGACGATGATCCCGTCGGCGCCGACGGCCGCGGCCGCCAGCGACAGCGGCTGGACGAGGTCGCGCCGCCCGGCGGCGTGCGAGGGGTCGACGATCACCGGCAGGTGCGTCAGCTCCTTCAGCACCGGGACGGCGGTCAGGTCGAGCGTGAAGCGGTACGCCGTCTCGAACGTGCGGATCCCGCGCTCGCAGAGGAGGACGTGCTCGTTGCCCTCCTTGAGGATGTACTCGGAGGCGTTCAGCAGCTCCTCCAGCGTCGCCGAGAGGCCGCGCTTGAGCAGCACCGGGCGGCCGGCGCGGCCGAGCTCGGTCAGCAGCGTGTAGTTCTGCATGTTGCGCGCGCCGATCTGGATCACGTCGGCGACTTCGAGCACCGGCTCGAGGTCGCGCACGTCCATCAGCTCGGTGACGATCGGCAGACCGGTCTCCGCCTTCGCCTCGGCGAGCAGCCGCAGCCCCTCGACGCCGAGGCCGTGGAAGGCGTACGGCGAGGTGCGCGGCTTGTAGGCGCCGCCGCGGAAGAGCGTCGCGCCGGCGGCGGCGACCGTGTGGGCGGTGCCGAGCGTCTGCTCGCGCGACTCGACCGTGCAGGGGCCGGCGATCAGCGCGAAGTTGGAGCCGCCGATCTTGCGACCGCCGATCTCGAAGACGCTCGGCTCGCCGTGTCGGATCTGCGAGGAGGCGAGCTTGTAGGGCTTGAGGATCGGGACCAGCTTGTCGACCCCGGCTGCACCCTCCAGCTCGAGCCGCATCACGTGCTCGCGGTCGCCGAGCACGCCCAGCACCGTCAGCTCGTCGCCGTTGATGCGGTGGGTGCGGGCGCCGACGCCCTCGACTCGGTCGACGACGGCCTGGATCTCGTCCTCGGTCGCGTCCTGCTTCATCACGATCATCATCAGTGGGTCCTCTCAGCCTGGGAATCTACGGAACGGGCGGGCACGGAGCGTGCCGGCGTGGTGGCGACGGTCCTGCGGCGTCCGACCTCGCGAGGGGCCCACCACAGGTGGGCGAAACGCGATGGGTGCGGCCGAACGCCTAGATAAATCGCCAGGCGGAGTCGCGCCAGGAGCTGACGTACGACGCATAGCCGGCATAGGAGCCGGCCACGGTGAGAGCGTCGATCGTACGGTCGCTGGAAGACATGGCGCTCACGCCATTGTGCCAGAGCGGCGCGGCCGGCGCCAGGTTTGTTCGCCCCCTCGCGTCGTGCCGTCTTCCGGAGCGGCGAGACTGTCGCGATGCGCCGCCGCTCGCTTCTGCCCGCCCTGCTGCTCGTCCCGCTCGCCGTCGGCGGCTGCGGCGACACCTCGCCGTCGGGCGCCACCGCCTCCTCGCCGGCTGCGACGACCGCGACGGTGGTCGCGACGGCGCCGCGGGCCGCGGCACCGAGACCGGCGGCGCGCAAGCCGGTCGAGCTGACGATCCTGGCGAGCGGCGACTTCCTGATCCACAGCCCGATCTGGCAGCGCGCGGCCGTGCTCGGGGGCGGGAACGGCTACGACTTCGCGCCGCTGTTCCGCTTCGTCAAGCCGTACGTGCGCAGAGCCGACCTGGCGATCTGCCACGTCGAGACGCCGCTGACGCACGCTCCGCCGAGCGGTTTCCCGGTCTTCAACACGCCGCCGGCGCTGGCGCGCGCGATCGCGGCGACCGGCTGGGACGCCTGCTCGACCGCCTCCAACCACACGCTCGACCAGGGCAGCGGCGGGATCGCCGGCACCGTGCGGGCGCTCGACCGCGCCGGCGTCCGCCACACCGGCTCGTTCACCAGCCCGCGCGGCCCGCGCCGCACGCTGCTGCTCGACGCCGGCCACGGCGTGCGCGTCGCGTTCCTGGCCTACACCGAGATGACGAACGGGATCCCGTCCCCGCACCCGTGGTCGGTCAACATCGCCCGCGCGCAGCGGATCGTCGCCGACGCGAAGCGCGCCCGCCGCCGCGGCGCCGACGTCGTGCTCGTCAACCTGCACTGGGGCGAGGAGTACGGCTCGCAGCCGAGCGCCGCCCAGCGCGAGCTGGCCGGCGTGCTGACCCGCTCGCCGGCGATCACCGCGATCATCGGCCAGCACGTCCACGTCGTGCAGCCGATCGCGCGGGTGCACGGCAAGCCGGTCGTCTTCGGCGAGGGCAACCTGATCTCCAACCAGACGCCCGACTGCTGTGCGCCGGGGGCGCAGGACGGCCTGCTCGCGCAGCTGCACGTCGTCGTCGACCGCGACCGTCCGCGCCGCACCCGCGTGCGGCGCGTCAGCTACGTGCCGGTGTGGGTCCGCCACCCCGACTACGCGGTGCTGCCGATCGGCGACGCGCTGCGCTCGGGGCTCGCCGACGCGGGCGAGCTGCGCGCCTCCTACGCGCGCACCGTCGCGGTCGCCGGGCGTCGCGCCGCGACGCCCGTGCCGGCGCGGCTGCCTTAGAACCTGTTTCGGAATGAGGCCGAGTCGGATGGTGCCGGGTCGTGGATGCCGGGCGCCGCACGTGATCCGAAGGCGCAGCCCTGCTGCGTCGAGCGGTCACGGGTGGTGATCCGGCGCCGCGAGACGGTGCCAGCCGGCCGGCGGCATTTCGAACAGGTTCTTAGACCAGCTCTCTCAGCGCGTCGAGGAAGCGGCGGTTCTCGGCGGAGGTGCCGACCGTCGTGCGCGCCCAGCCCTCGCGGCCGAGCGCTCTGCCGGAGCGGATCAGCACCTTGCGCTCTCTCAGGCCGGCGAGGATCTCCTGCTCGTCGCCGTCGCCGAGCGAGTGCCAGATGAAGTTCGACTGCGACTCGGCGACGTCGAGGCCCAGCTCCTGCAGCCCCTCCTCCAGCGCCAGCCTGTTGGCGACCGTCTCCTCGATCCGGCGCGTCAGCTCGTCCTGGCGCAGCAGCGCCGCCTCGGCCGCCGCCTGCGCGACCGAGTTGCAGAAGAACGGCTGGCGCACCTGCTCGACGGCGACGCGGAAGCGCTCGTCGCCGCAGAGCGCGTAGCCGACGCGCAGGCCGGCGAGCCCGTAGACCTTCGAGAAGGTCCGCAGCAGCACGAGGTTGGCGTGGCGCTTGAGCAGCGTCAGCGACGCGTCGGGGTCGTCGAGCGTCGAGAACTCGCAGTAGGCCTCGTCGAGGATCACGCAGACGTGGCGCGGGACCTCCGCCATGAAGCGCTCGATCGCCTCCAGCGGGTGCGCGGTGCCGGTCGGGTTGTTCGGGTTGCAGACGATCACCAGACGCGTCGCGGCGGTGATCTCGGCGAGCATCGCGTCGAGGTCGTGCCGGTGCTCGGCGTCGAGCGGGACCCTGATCGCGGTCGCGCCGGTCGCGGCGGCCATGTGCGGGTAGACGGAGAACGACGGCCACGCGTAGACGACCTCGGCCCCGGGCTCCAGCAGCGCCTCGGCGGCGCTCAGCAGGATGTCGCAGGAGCCGGCGCCTATCGCGATCTTCATCGGGTCGTAGTCGTAGCGCGCGCCGAGCGCTCTGCGCAGCCGCATGTTCGACGGGTCGGGATAGCGGTTGGCGGTCGCGACCGCGCCGGCGGCCGCCTCGACGACGCCGGGCATCGGGCCGAACGGCGCCTCGTTGCTCGCCAGCATCGCGAAGCCATCGAGCGCGTAGCCGCCCGCGGTCGGGTAGACGGGCAGGCGGCGGATCTTGTCGGTGAATTCGATGGCCATGGGGCGTCTATTGTGCCAGCAGCTCGAGCAGCGACGCCGCATGCTTCTCGACGAACGAGGGGCCGATCCCTCTGATCTCCAGCAGCGCGGCGGCGCTCGCCGGTCTGCGCCGGACGATCTCCCGCAGCGTCGCGTCGGTCGCGACGGTGTAGGCCGGCTTGCCGTCGGCGCGCCCGCGCTGCCACTCCTTAAGCGGCGCCAGCTCGGCGTCGCTGACCGGCGGTCCCTCCTCCGCGGCCGCGGCGG
>DATIOB010000396.1:0-4556 GCA_035473605.1 Conexibacter sp. | reverse complement strand
CGCGGACCCGCGGGAAGCTCTCGGGAGCTTCCCCCCATGTCGCGGAGAGGGGCGCCGGCCACGCTGCCGGCATGAACTTCTCCGCCTTCCGCGCCGCGCTGGCGCTCGGCTGCGCCGCCTCGCTCGCGGCCGCCGCGAGCGCGCCGGCCGCCCAGCTCTCGCTCGAGGGCGACACGCTCGTCTACCGCGCCGCTCCCGGCGAGACCAACCGCGTGCTCGTCAGCAGCGACGACCCCGGCGAGCTGCGCTTCCTCGACAACGCGACGATCGCCTTCTCCGCGCCCTGCTACCGCGCCGAGTGGGACGGCGAGGACGTCGCCCGCTGCCCCTTCAGCGGCCCGGTCCGGGTCGAGACCGGCGACGGCGCCGACAGAGCCTCCTTCTCCAGCGGGCTGCCCGCCGGGCAGCAGTTCACCGCCGACGGCGGCCCCGGCGACGACGAGCTGTCGGCGCCGCTCGACGGCATCGCCGTGACCTTCCTCGGCGGCGACGGCACCGACAGACTCAGCGGCGGCGTCGGCGACGACGTGCTCGACGGCGGCCCCGGCAACGACAACCTCGCCGGCGGCTGGGGCCGCGACACGCTGAGCGGCGGCGACGGCGACGACAGCCTGCTCGGCGACGGCCTCAAGCCGTTCGCCGACGTGATCGACGGCGGCGCCGGCAACGACGCGATCGTCAACGACTGGCTCAACGACCACCAGTCGGCGCCGATCGCCGTCTCGCTCGACGGCGTCGCCAACGACGGGCTCGCCGGCGAGGGCGACAACGTCGTCGGCGTCGAGTCGATCCAGGTCAACCAGCCGGCGACGCTCGCCGCCGGGGCCGGCGCGGTCACCTTCAGAGTCTTCCAGACCCGGCCGGGCCCCTCGAAGCTGGTCGGCAGCGACGCCGCCGACACGCTGATCTCCTACGACTACGACGACGTGATCGAGGGGCGCGGCGGCGACGACATGATCGAGGCCGGCTTCGGCAACGACACGATCGTCGGCGGCCCCGGCCGCGACGCGATCAACGCCGACGCCGGCAGCGGCGCCTGCAACTTCCTCGTCTGCCGCACCGGCGCCGGCAACGACACGATCGACGTGCGCGACGGCGAGGTCGACAGCGTCGTCTGCGGCCCCGGCGCCGACACCGTCACCGCCGACGCGAACGACACCGTCGCGCCCGACTGCGAGACGGTCAACCGGCCGGCGGTCGTGCCGCCCCCGGTCGACGAGAGAAGAGCGAGACCGAACCCGAGACCGAACCCGACGGGCAAGCGCTGCGTCGTGCCGAAGCTGAAGTCCGGCGTCACCTTCGCCGCCGCGAAGAAGGCGCTGGCGAAGAAGGGCTGCAAGGCGGCGTCGAAGCAGGTCCGCTCGAAGAAGGTGAAGAAGGGGCGGGTCGTGAGGCTGTCGCAGAAGGCCGGCAGGAAGCTGACGTACAAGAAGACGATCACCGTCTACGTCTCGAAGGGGCGGCGCTGAGCCGGTAGTTCCCACGGAGTGAGTCGCGGGCGGGGCGCGGATGAGCGATCGCGCCTCGCCCGATACGGTCCATGGCACGGCCCCGAACCTGAACGACGGCGGAAGGACACCATGGGACGCATCCTGATCGGCTTCGACGGCTCCTCACACGGCGAGGACGCGCTCGCGCTCGGCCGCGTGCTGGCGGAGGCGGAGGGCGACGGCGCCGAGCTGGTCGTCGCGATCGTCTACAAGGCCGTCATACAGAAGGACTCCCACGGGACCGAGAGCGACTACCAGGGCCGCCTGCGCTACGAGGCCGAGCAGGAGCTGGAGCGCGCTCGCGCGCAGGCGCCGGAGCTGCCGGCCGAGGCCTTCCGCGCCGTCCGCGCCAGCTCCGCCGCGTCGGGCCTGCACCGGCTCGCCGAGGAGCTGAGGGCGGAGATGATCGTCGTCGGCACCAGCCACCGCAGCGCGCTCGGGCGCGTCTGGGCCGGCAGCGCGACCGAGCAGGTGCTGCATGGCGCGCCGGTCCCCGTCGCCGTCGCGCCGGTCGACTACGCCAAGCGCGAGCAGTCCGAGCGCGCGCTGCGCCGCGTCGGCGTCGCCTACGACGGCTCGCCGGAGGCCAAGCACGCGCTCGGCCGCGCGGTCGCGCTGGCAGGGGCGGCCGGCGCGCAGGTGGTGCCGATCTCCGTCGTCGACCTGCGCGCCCCGACGACGATCGCCTACGGCTACGAGAAGTACGTCGAGGCCGTCCGCGAGCTGGTCGCGCTGGAGCTGAAGGAGGCCGGCGAGTCGGTCGCCGGCGCCGCCGACGTCGAGCTCGTCGAGCGCGAGGGCGAGCCGGCCCGCGAGCTGGCCGAGGCGAGCAGGACGGTCGACCTGCTGGTCGCGGGCTCGCGCGGCTACGGGCCGCTGAAGCGGGTCCTGCTCGGCTCCGTCAGCTCGCGCCTGGTGCGCGAGGCGGAGGGGCCGGTGCTGCTGCTCCCGCGCTCGGCGGTCGAGGCGGAGTAGGGGTTTCGGCGCGGCGTCAGAGCAGCGGCTCGCGCGACAGCTCGCGCAGCCTCTGCTCGACGCGCGTCAGTTCGCGGTCGAAGTCGGTCATGCCGAGGCGGAGGGCGACGGGGACCTCGTCCCGCTTCGTCTCGGCGAGCTGCCGCATCGCGGCCAGCGTGCGGCGGATCCTGGCTGCGCGATGCGCGAGGCGCTGCTGCTCGAGCTCGACGCCGAGGGAGTGCGCGGAGCCGATCTCCGGAAAGGTGAGTCGTGCCATGGCGCGGATCTTGCCGGCACGATGGGCACGGCGTAAAGCGCTTGGTCACCATTCCTACGTGTTTGTAACCGTGAAATAGTGGATTGAGATGCCGAGGTGCCAGAAAAAACGTTTACGCACCCCGGCAGGTGGACGAAAAGGCCGACGCGCCAAGGTGCGGGCGGCCGCGGTCGCCGCGTCAGTCGCCGACGACCGGCTCGTCGATCGAGCCGACGTAGACGACGAACCCTCTCGTGTATCCGCGCCGCTCGTAGAGCCGCTCGGCGTCGGCGTTGGTCGCCGCGGTCGTGATCTCGAGGTCGCCGACGTCGCGCTTGCGCAGCTCCTCCTCGACGGCGTCGAGCAGCTCGGAGCCGATGCCGCTGCCGCGCAGGTCGGGCAGCACCGAGAGCGACTGCAGCGTCGCCATCCGGTCACCGGTGCACCACGACGCGTAGCCGGGGCCGACGGTGACGAAGGCGTAGCCGATCGGGCCGCCGGCGTCCTCGGCGATCAGCACGAAGGCGTTGGGGTCGGTCAGCCACTCGGCGTACTTGCCGCGGCGGTTGCGCCACGACGCCTCCGGGTTGCGCGCGAGCGCGTTGCCCAGCAGCGGCGTGATCGCCGCGTAGTGGTCCTGCAGCGCTCCCCACAGCGGCGCCAGCTCGTCGAGCTCGGCGATCGGCAGCAGGCGGATCGTGTGCTGGGAGTCTCGTATGCTCATGTCGTTCTCACCCTCGGACGCCTTGTCCGGTCGAGGCGGCAGCTGCCGTCCCCGCGCGGACCCTGCATGGGTTGTACCCGACCGCAGCGGTGAACACCAGGCACGCCGCATCAGTCGTCGAAGGCGAGTCTGCCGAACTTGCCGCGGTAGTAGGCCAGCGGCGCGCCGGGACGGGCCGTCGCCTCGTGCACCTCGGCGAGGAAGACGACGTGCGTGGCGACCTCGACCTGCTGTCTGACTCTGCAGACCAGCTGCGCGAGCGCGTCGACGAGCAGCGGCTGGCCGTGGTCGCCGAGCGTCACGTCGACGCCGGCGAACTTGTCGCCGCCCTTGGCGGCGAAGCGGCGCGCCAGCTCGTCGTCGCCCTCCCCGAGGATGTTGACGGCGAAGGCGCCGGAGCCGATCACGGCCTGACCGGTCGCCGACTCTCTGTTCATCGCGATCAGCAGCATCGGCGGCTCGAGCGAGAGCGAGCTGACGGCGCTCGCGGTCGTGCCGTGCAGCGTGTCGTCCAGGCTGGTGGTGATCACGGTGACGCCGCTGGCGAAGTGCCCGATCACGTCGCGGAAGGCGGACGGGGCGAGCGGTTGCAGGCGGTCGTCGTGGCGGTCGTCGGCGTTGTCGGCGGTCAAGTCGGCTCCTTTGCCGACTCATTCTGTCGGGTCTGGTGCAGGATTGGTTGTATGACGGGCATCCGATACCCTGAGGCGGATGGCCGGACTCGCAGATCTCTCCACCTCAGGCGGTGACTCGCTGCGCGTCGGCCGCGTCGCCGCGCCGCTGCGGGAGCAGGTCGTCGACGTGCTGCGCGAGGCGATCCTCGACTTCCGCCTCAAGCCCGGCCAGCGCCTGATCGAGCGCGAGCTGATCGAGCAGATCGGCGTCTCGCGCACGACGATCCGCGAGGTGCTGCGCCAGCTCGCGGCCGAGGGCCTCGTCACCACCATCCCGCACAAGGGGACGGTCGTCGCCTCGCCCTCGGTCGAGCGCGCCGCCGAGCTCTACGAGGTCCGCGCCATGCTCGAGGGCATGGCCGCGCGGCAGTTCGCCGAGCGCGCCACCGACGTGCACCTGCGCGCGCTGCGTCGCGCCTTCGAGGGGATCGAGCGCCGCGCGAAGTCCGGCCGTC
>DATIOB010000395.1:0-5117 GCA_035473605.1 Conexibacter sp. | reverse complement strand
CGGTAGCGGCCGGCCTGGGCGCGCTCGTAGCGGAAGAAGCTGGAGAAGTACCAGAGCTTCACGGGCTGCGGCAGCTTCTGCATCCCGTGCTCGAGGTAGGCGCGCGCGATCGGCGCGGTCCCCTCCGGGCGCAGCGTGACGGAGCGGCCGCCGCCGTCCTCGAAGGTGTACATCTCCTTCTGGACGATGTCGGTCGATGCGCCGACGCCGCGCGCGAACAGCTCGGTCGACTCGAAGGTCGGCGTCTCGATGCGGCGGTAGCCGGCGGCGCTGAGGATCTTGCGCGCGGCGCGCTCGACCTCGTAGCGGCGTGCGGCATCGTCGGGCAGCACGTCGTACGTGCCGCGCGGGGCTTGGAGCTTCTGAGCCATCGGCGCGGAGACTACGCGACGAGGTCTTGGAGGAACGGGTTCGTCGCGCGCTCGGTCCCGAGCGTCGTGATCCCCATGTGGCCGGGATGGACGACCGTCTCGTCGGGGAACGCGTCGAGCAGCCCGGCGATCGAGCGCAGCAGCGTCTGGTGGTCGCCGAACGGCAGGTCGGTGCGGCCGATCGAGCCCTGGAACAGCACGTCGCCGGAGAAGAGCGCCTGCTCGGCCGGCAGCGACCAGGTGACGTGACCGGGGCTGTGGCCCGGCGTGAAGACGACGTCGAAGTCGAGCCCCGCGAGCGAGATTCTCTCGCCGCCGCTGACGAGGTGCTCGGGATCGTGGTTCTCGAACGGCCCGAAGCCCGGCCACGGGACGTATCTCATGACGTCGAGCATGACCTCGCGCTCGAGCGCCGGGCACCAGACCGGCGCGCCGGTCGCGCGCGCCAGCGGCGCGACCGCGCCGACGTGGTCGAAGTGCGTGTGCGTGAGCAGGATCGCCTCCAGTCTCACGCCGAGCTGGTCGATCGCGCCGAGCAGCCGCTCGGCCTCGTCGCCTGGGTCGAAGATGACGGCGCTCTCTGCGCCCTGCTGCCGCACCAGGTAGGTGTTCTCCTGGACCGGCCCGACCGTGAAGGCGGCGACTTCGATCACGCCGCGTCGTCTCTCTTGCCGGCCGCCCGCGCCTGCAGCTTCTTCGCCTGGCGACGGCGGTAGATGAAGAGGTCGGTGTAGTAGCCCATCGGGACGTACACGGCGAGCATGAAGATGGCGATGAAGACCTTGCCGGTGAACGGCTGATCTCTGAAGAAGACGACCAGCAACAGGAAGAAGAAGAGCGTCGCGACGGCCGCGCGCTGGGCCGCGCCTCTCCACGTCGGCGGCGTGTCGAGCCGCTGCAGCCGTCTGGCACGCGCGTCGAGCTTCGCGTTGCCACCCTTGGCGCCGCGCTCGTCCTCGTTCAGTCTGCGCCCGGTGCGCCCGCGCGCCTCGACCTGGCCGGCCGCGTTGCCGCGGTGCTTCGTCTGCCGCTTCTTCTTCGTCTGTGCCATGGGTACTCAGGAGATTAGAGGCTGTCGGCACATGAGGCCGCGCGAGGCGCGCGGCCGCTCACGAGCCGATCAGGAACGACGTCTCCAGCCGCCGGCGGGCGTCGCGGATCCGCTCGGCCTGGACGCTCAGCGCCGGCTGCGCCGCTCTGACGGCGTCCGGTCCGCGCTCGCGCGCGTCGCGTGCGAGCTGTCGCAGCGAGGCCGCCTGTTCGGCGACGGCGCGCTGCAGGACGGTGACGAGGCCGGCGATCGACGAGGGCGGCTCGATCGCGGCGAGCGCCGCGGCCTGCTCGTCGCTGCGGTCGGCGAGCGCGGCGAGCTGCTCGCCCAGCTCGGCGTTCGTGTCGAGCCGCGCGTGGAGCAGCAGGAACTCGAGGTCGATGCGCTCCTGCGCCATGTCGGGCCGGATCGCCGCGTAGGCGTCGGCGGTCGCCAGCCGCGGCGAGCGGTCCTGACCGTCGCGACCGAAGCCGGTCGCGGCCGCCGCGATCGAGACGCAGAGGAGGGCGAGCAGCAGGCCGAGCAGGACAGTGGAGCGAGCGGACATCTCACCCCACCGTACGCCCGCGGGCAAGCGGCCGGATCAGGCGCCGCTCGGACGGGCGCTCAGCTGGCCGCGGGCGCGCAGTCGACCAGCACGCTGTCGGACAGCAGCGCGAAGGTGTCGCGCTCGCCGCGCACGGCGGCCTCGAGCTGCGGCAGCTCGGGCGCGCCGGGGCCGAGGTCGCGCATCCGCGCGAGGCTCCGGTGCAGCGCTCTGGCCGAGCCGTTCAGGCGCCCGACCGTCTGGCGGCAGGCCGCTGCGCCGGCGCTGCTGTGCTCGTCGGTCGCCGTCGCCCGCTCGATCGCGCCGAAGGCGTCGTCGACGCACTCGGCGCCGTCGTCGCTCCGACCGGCCTGCAGCAGCGACGCGCATCTGCCGACGGCGGCGACGAACGCGTCGGCGGCGTAGGAGAAGTCGGCCGGCGTGCTCCGCGACGCGATGCCAGAGACCTGCGCGGTCTGCAGCCCCGCGTCGGCGTTGGCGTCATCGCTGTCGTCACGCCCGCCGAGGAGGATGCTCGCGCACGCCAGCAGCAGGACCATGCCGCCGACGACGAAGACCGCCTGCCCCGTCGCCGTCTGCCTCGCGAACCACGCCTTCAGATCCATCCACGCCTTCCGTCGTCCTTGACGCGCGCACTGTAGTCGACGGCGAGGCGCCCGCGCCGGATCAATCGCCGCCGCTCAACGCTCGTTCGATCAGGTGACGCGCGGGGTCGAAGCCGGGAATCGGCAGCTCGCGCGGGAAGCCGTCGAAGGCGGCCTGCGGCGCGAGCGCGACCAGCTCAGCGGCGGCCAGCGGGGCGCGCGCGGCGATCGCCGCGACGACCTCGCGCAGCGGCGTCAGGTCGGGCCGCTCGACGTTCATCGAGATCTGGATCTGCCCTGCCCGCTCCAGCTCCAGGCCGATCGCGCGCAGGCCCGGCAGCCCCTCCTCCCCGCCCTCGCGGATCGCGGCGGCGATCTCGCGCGCCTGCGCGAGCGTCGCGGGCGGCGCGAGCGTGACGTTGAAGGCGACCAGCGGCGGGCGCGCGGCGACGAGCGTCGTGCCGCCGGTCGGGTGCGGCGCCGCCGGCCCGAAGTCGCTCTGCAGCTCGCCGGCGGCCAGCCGGCGGGTCAGCTCGGCCGGGCCGCCGCGGCGGATCTGCGCGCGCGTGCGGCCGTCGGCGAGCAGGCCGTAGAGCAGGACCGGAAGCCCTTCGCGCGCGAGCAGGTCGGCGGCCAGCAGCGCCTCGGCGCAGGCGGCCCCGCGATCCGCCTCGCGCAGGAAGACGACCGGCGCCACGTCGAGCGCGCCGACGTGCGGGTGGACGCCGTCGTTGGCGCGCAGGTCGATCCGGGCGAGCGCCTCACGCGCGCCCGCCGCCAGCGCCGGGGCGAGCTGACCGGGCGGGCCGGCGAGCGTGACGACGGAGCGGTTGTGGTCGGGGTCGCGGTGGACGTCGAGCAGGCGCACGCCCTCGCCGCCGCCGGCGAAGGCGGCGGCGATCGCGTCGATCGCGTCGTCGTCGCGCCCCTCGGAGACGTTCGGGACCGCGAGCAGCGTCGGCGGCGCGCCGCCGGCTTCGCTCACAGCACCCATCTGCCGGCGTCGAGCACGCGCGTGCCGCCGACGTCGAGCGTCGGGTCGAGCACGACGACGTCGAGGTGGATCGGGACCGAGACGGTGCCGCCGATCCCCATGCTCGCGCCGAAGGCGACGTGGACGGTGCCGAGGATCTTCTCGTCCTCGAGGATGTTGCCGGTCAGCGTCGCGGCGTCGTTGGTGCCGATGCCCAGCTCGGCGATGTTGGTGCCGTCGGGGCCGTGCTTGGAGAGACGCTCGAAGAAGTCGGGGCCGAGCGGGCCGTTGGCGGCCGTCAGGTGGCCGTCGGCAACGGTCAGGATCACCGGCTCGGGTGAGATCCCCAGCGGCGCCAGCGAGGAGGCGACCAGCTCGCCGCTGCCGCTCAGCGGTGAGATGAAGCCCTCGCCGGCCGGCAGGTTGCCGAACGTGCCCGCTCTCGTCATCTCGCCGATGTCGGCCATCCCCTTGCGGCCGCTGAGGTCCATCCGCAGGTCGGAGCCGCGCGGGCAGGTCAGGTGCGCCTCGTCGGCGTCGCTGAGCAGCTGCGTGACGGCGAGCGTGCGCTCCTTCATCGCGGCGAAGTCGACCGACATCACGCGGGCGATCATGTCCGCGGTCGCGCCCGGCAGCGTCGCGCCGCGCGAGCCGTTGTCGTTGGAGGCCTTGCGCGCTCTCGTGTGCGACAGCGAGCGCGAGGTCGGCGCCAGGTAGACGTCGCAGGCGAGCAGCGCGGCGGCGATCGGCGGCGGCGGCTCGGTGCCGTCGTTGTCGCGCTCGTCCATCAGCGCGAGGACCGCGTCGGCGCCGTGACGTGCGGCCATGTCGCGCATCGCCTCCGCCAGCTCGCGCGATCTGGGATCACCTATGACGAGCACGTTCTCGCCGTGTCTCACGTCGAGACAGCGCTCCATCACGGTGATCAGGGCACGTTCAAGGTCGTCGCTCATCGGCGCAAAGTAGCAGGGGTATGTTGGTCTGCATGAGCACGACTGCGGCAGCATCAGGGACCTTCAAGATCGGCGGCGACCTCGAGGTCACGCGCCTCGGCTTCGGCGCGATGCGGATCGTCGGCGAGGGCACGTGGGGCGAGCCGCGCGACCGCGACGAGGTGCTGCGCGTGCTGCGCCGCCTGCCGGAGCTGGGTGTCGACTTCGTCGACACCGCCGACTCCTACGGCCCGTTCGTCTCCGAGGACCTGATCGCCGAGGCGCTCAGCCCCTACGGCGCCGGCACGATCGTCGCGACGAAGGGCGGCTTCACGCGCCAGGGGCCGGGCGAGTGGCGGCCGGTCGGGCGGCCGGAGTACCTGCGCCAGTGCCTGCTGATGTCGCTGCGGCGGCTGCGCGTCGAGCGGATCGACCTGTGGCAGCTGCACCGGATCGACGCGAAGACCGACCGCGCGGAGCAGTTCGCCGAGCTGAAGGCCTTCCAGGAGGAGGGGCTCGTGCGCCACCTCGGCCTCTCCGAGGTGACCGTCGAGGAGATCGAGGCGGCGCGCGAGGTCTTCCCCGTCGCCACGGTCCAGAACAGATTCAACCTCGCCGATCGCACATCCGAGGACGTGCTCGACCACTGCACGCGCGAG
>DATIOB010000394.1:0-14613 GCA_035473605.1 Conexibacter sp. | reverse complement strand
CGGTCGGATCGTGCTCGACACGAGCTTCGCGCTGAGCCGGATCGGTACGGATAACCCCCGTTGTCGCGAATCCGGCGGCGATCCGAGATAGGATGCGCGTTTGCGCATGATCCGATCGCTTCGCAACTTCGAGCAGCGGGTGCTCCCCCACGGGGTGGGCGACCTCCTCCGCCAGCTGCTGCTCTTCGCAGCCGCGTACTACGGCTACCAGATGGTCCGCGGCATCGCGGACGGCAAGGCCGCCGTCGCAGCGTGGAACGCGACGAAGATCATCAACCTCGAGCACAGCCTCAACGTGTTCATCGAGCCGAGCATCCAGTCGTGGGCATCCTCGACCGGGTGGATCTCCGACTTCGCGGCGTGGATGTACCTCAACAGCCACTTCGTCGTGACGATCGGCTCGCTCGCCTTCATCTACCTCTTCCGCAACGAGGCGTTCTACTTCGTGCGGAACATGTTCATGATCGCGATGGCCTTCGCGCTGGTCGGCTACGCCATCTTTCCGACGGCGCCGCCGCGGTTGATGCCGGAGTGGGGCTTCAGCGACACCGTTGCCGCCTTCACCGGCGTGCGCGTCGAGAACGAGCCGGTCTCCGCGCTGCTGAACATGTACGCCGCGGTGCCGTCGATGCACTGCTGCTTCGCGCTGATGATCGGCTGGCCGATGGCGCGTCTGGTCAAGCCCAAGCCGCTCAAGGTCGCCTGGTTCCTGTACCCGTTCCTCGTCATGTTCGTGGTCGTGGCGACCGGCAACCACTACATCTTCGACGCTGTCCTCGGCGCCGCCGTGGCCGGTGCCTCGGCGCTGCTGTCGCAGCAGCTGCTGGCGCGCTGGCGTCCGCAGGCATGGTCGTTCGGCCAGGCCCGCGCCGAGGCGACCGCCTGATGTCGACAGACCAGCCCGGGGACGGCCGCCGCCGCGGCGGCGAGCCGCGCGCCCGCGGCGAGCTGTCCGAGACGGTTCGCAGCAAGCTGATCGAGTCGCGCCTGACGCCCAACGCGATCTCGCTGACCGGCCTCGTCGGCAACGTGATCGCCGCGGTGCTGGTGTGGCAGGAGTACTTCTTCCTCGCCGGCATCGCCTTCATCCTCGGCTCGGTGATGGACACGCTCGACGGCCGCTACTCGCGCATGTCGGGCAAGGGGACGCCGTTCGGCGCCTTCCTCGACTCGACGCTCGACCGCGTGGAGGAGGGCATCGTCCTGACCGCGGTCGCGTGGTACTTCTCGACGCAGGGCGACGACGTCGCCGTCGCCGCCGTCGTCGTCGCGGTCCTCTTCTCGCTGATGGTCTCCTACACCCGCGCCCGCGCCGAAGCGCTCGGGATCGAGTGCAAGGTCGGCATCGCCAGCCGCGCGATCCGCGTCGTGATCCTCTCGATCGGCCTGCTCTTCGCCAAGGGCGCCGGGCTCGGCGACTTCGAGCTGCTGGCACCGGCCGTCTACGTGCTCGCCGTGCTCACGGTCTTCACGACCTTCCAGCGCATCTTCCACGTGCGCAGACAGATGGCCGGCGCGGCGAGATCCGCGCCGTCCGTGTAACCACCGGCTTTCGTCGGGGTCTTTCCCGACAGATCCTTCAGGAGGAAACACCCCAAGTGAGCAACGCTTCCACCAACGGCGCGAGCCGGTACCAGGCCGACAAGGTCCGCGTCGCCATCATCGGCGTCGGGAACTGCGCCAACTCGTTCATCCAGGGCGTCCAGTACTACAGAGACGCGAACCCGGATGAGCGCGTGCCCGGCCTCATGCACGTCGATCTCGGCGGCTATCACGTCAGAGACATCGAGTTCACGGCCGCGTTCGACATCGACGCGGAGAAGGTGGGCAAGGATCTCTCTGAGGCGATCTGGTCCGGCCAGAACGACACGATCAGATTCGCCGACGTCCCGAGAATCGGCGTCACCGTCCAGCGCGGCATGACGCACGACGGCCTCGGCAAGTACCTGTCGCAGAAGATCAGAAAGGCCGACGGCCCGACGGCCGACATCGTCCAGATCCTCAAGGACACGAAGACCGACGTCGTCGTCTCCTACCTGCCGGTCGGCTCCGAGCAGGCGACGAAGTGGTACGTGGAGCAGGTCATCGAGGCCGGCTGCGGCTTCGTCAACTGCATCCCCGTCTTCATCGCCAGCGAGGACTACTGGGACGACCGCTTCAAGAGAGCGAACCTCCCGATCGTCGGCGACGACATCAAGTCGCAGGTCGGCGCCACGATCACGCACCGCAACCTCGCGCGCCTCTTCCACGAGCGCGGCGTCAAGCTCGAGCACACCTCGCAGCTCAACGTCGGCGGCAACATGGACTTCTTCAACATGCTCGAGCGCGAGCGCCTCGAGTCGAAGAAGATCTCCAAGACGAACGCCGTGACCTCGGTCTCCGGCCTCGAGATGGACGCCAGAGACGTGCACGTCGGCCCCTCGGACTACGTGCCGTGGCTGACGGACCGCAAGTGGGCCCACATCCGCCTCGAGGGCAGAGCGTTCGGCGACGTCCCGCTGATCGCCGAGCTGAAGCTCGAGGTGTGGGACTCGCCGAACTCGGCCGGCATCGTCACCGACGCCGTGCGCTGCTGCAAGCTGGCGCTCAACCACGGTCTCGGCGGCCAGCTCGACGGCCCCAGCTCGTACCTGATGAAGTCGCCGCACAACCAGCGTCCCGACGACGAGGCGCGCAACGACACCGAGTCGTTCATCGCCGAGTACGGCAAGAGAGTCGGCACCGCCCCCACCGGCGCGACCGCGCCGAAGACGGCCGAGGCGTAGGCCTCACCGCCACTCCGCAGCATCCGAGCGGCCCGCCATGTGCGGGCCGTTCGCGTTCCCAGAGCACTATCCTCCGGACCGTGTCAGAGGGACGCTTCGCGATCGCCCAGGTCACGCCCTACGCCTGGGAGGCGCCGCACGACGTCAACCGCGCCGTCGCGCGCGTCGCCGACGAGCTGGCGGTACGGGGGCACCAGGTCCTGATCGTCGCGCCGTCGCAGTCGGGCGCGCTGGTGCGCGAGTCGCGCAGAGCGATCCGCGCCGCCCGCGACAACCCCGCCGCGCTGCTGGAGGGGACCGGCGACGGCGTGCCGCGCCTGCTCGGCGTCGGCGAGGTGCTGCCGTTCCAGCCCTCGCGCAAGCGCGCCGTCTCGCTGCCGATCGACGTCGCCCGCACGATCGAGCTGCTGTTCTCGACCGCGCCGCTCGACCTCGCCCACATCCACGAGCCGTTCGCGCCGAGTGCCGCGAGCGCCGCGCTGCGCCACTCGCGCGCGCTCAACGTCGGCTCCTTCCACTCGACGACCGAGCGCGTCCTCTCGACGCAGGTCGCGCGCCGCGTCGTCGAGCTGTTCCTCGGCCGCCTCGACGCCCGCATCGCCTCCTACGAGGCAACCCGTGAGCAGCTCTGCCGCTGGTTCCCGGCCGACTACGGGGTGATCCTGCCCGGCGCCGACGCACCGCGCGAGACGGCCCGGGAGGAGGGCGACAGCGCGGTTCCGGAGCTGGTGCTGATCTCCGACGAGGAGCGCCCGGCCGTCCGCACCTTCCTGCGCGCCCTGCGGAGACTGCCGCTCGACCTGCCGTGGCACGCGACCGTCTGGTCGCCGAGCGGTCTGCAGCCGCCCGGAGCGCTGCGCGGCGAGCTGCGCGAACGGGTCGCCTTCGTCGGCCCCGAGGAGAGCGACGAGGCCGGGCTGCTGGCGCGCGCCGACATCGCCGTGCGCGCCTCCTCCGGCGCCGTGCCGGTGCCGAGCGGGCTGCTCGACGCGGTCGCCGCCGGCGCCGTCCCGGTCGTCTCGCGCCTGCCCGTCTACGAGGAGCTGGTCGAGGAGGGCGCCGGCCTGCTGTTCGAGCCCGGCGACGTCGAGACGCTGACCGCCCAGCTGACGCGCCTCGTGCGCGAGCCGCAGCTGCGCCGGCGGCTGCGCGACGGCGCGACGCCGCTGCGCGAGCGGCTGACGTGGTCGCGCGTCGTCGACGAGCTGGAGCAGGTCTACGGCGGGCTGATCGCGCGCCGTCACGACGGGCGCGGCGACCCGGTGCTGCGCGCGAAGGTCGCCGGCAGGCCGCTGATCGACGTCGACCTGCACATGCACACCGACCACTCCGGCGACTGCGCGACGCCGGTCGAGGTGCTGCTGGCGCAGGCGAAGGCGAGAGGGCTCGGCGCGATCGCCGTCACCGACCACAACGAGATCTCGGGCGCGCTGGAGGCGCAGGCGAAGGCCGACGGGATCAAGGTGATCGTCGGCGAGGAGGTCAAGACGAAGGACCAGGGGGAGGTGATCGGCCTCTTCCTCAGCGAGCTGATCCCGCGCGGGCTGTCCCTGGAGGCCACGATCGCCGAGATCAAGCGCCAGGGCGGCCTCGTCTACGTCCCCCACCCGTTCGACCGGATGCACTCCGTGCCCGACTACGAGCACCTGCTGGCGGTGCTCGACGACGTCGACGCGATCGAGGTCTTCAACCCCCGCATCGCGATCCACGAGTTCAACGAGGAAGCGGTCCGCTTCGCCGCCAAGTACCGCGTGCCGGCCGGCGCGGGCTCCGACGCGCACGTCGCGCAGGGGCTCGGATCGGTCCGCATCCGGATGCCCGACTTCGACGGTCCCGACGAGTTCATGGAGTCGCTGCGGGAGGCCGACGTGATCCGCACGCCGGCCAGCCTGCTGTACGTGCAGGCGCTGAAGTTCCTGCAGACGAAGGCGACGCCGCCCCCCGCGCGCAGAGGCGTACGGGAGGCACGCGTGCGCCGCGCGGTTCGCAAGTCCTGATGCACGGGCAGGGAGAAGGTGTGGACGCGTCCAATCTTCCCCAGAGCATGCCCGTGACCACAGATGACGAGATCCGCGAGAAGTACCTCGAGCGAGCGATCCGCGAGCTGAACCAGCTCACGCGCGAATTGCAGGAATGTCCCCACTGCCCGCGCGGAAACCTGATGCCCGTGCTGGGCTCGGGCCACCCGCAAGCCGACGTCTTCATGCTGAAGTACCAGCCGCGCCCGTCCGAGGTCGAAGAGGGCGTCGCCTTCTACGGTCGCTCCGGCGGCGCGCTGATGAAGTCGCTCAAGCGGCTCCAGATCGACCCGCTGGCCGTCTACGGCACGCTCTGCGTGAAGTGCCCGGTCTCCGATCCGACGCTCGCCGACCCGGCCTGCGTCGAGCGGATCGTCGAGGAGCTGGCGATCGTGCAGCCGAAGATCGTCGTCGTGATGGGCGACGAGGCGCTCGACGTGCTCAACGAGCTGGAGATCCCGCTCGCGCGCCGCGTCGAGGCCGAGCTGGGCGTGCTGCAGCAGCTGACGCCGTCGGTCGAGGCGCTCTACGTGCCGAACATCGACGAGGCGCTCGACGAGGAGGGCGCCAAGCGCGCCTTCTGGCGGGCCTTCAAGGTGCTCGGCGACTGGTACGCCGACCTGCCGCCTTACTGAGCGGCCCGCGGCGGGTAGACCGCCGATATGGACCTCGAAGAGCACACGCTGGAGACGGTCGGCGACACGTGCGAGATGTGCGGCGTCAGATTGACGACGGCCGAGCAGCAGGCCGTGCTGGAGAGCGGCGGCCCCGCGCTCTGCACCGTGCATGCCGCCGAGCAGCTGCCCGACCCGGCCGACGACACCCAGGCGCCTGCCGAGTAGCGCGCCGCACGCGCACGAAGCGCTCGCCGCGCGAGCCGCGAGTCGCTCGGCTAGCGCGCGTCGCCGAGCCGCACGACGCGCACGTCGCCCGAGGAGGTGCGCGCGTCGATCCGGCGGGGCGCGTCGCGCGACTGGTCGACGTCGACCGACTGGTCGCCCGAGGAGGTGTCGGTGACGACGTCGTAGGTGGCCGTGCCAGGCACCGCGACCGTCACGTCGCCCGATGACGTGACCGCCTCGACGCGGTCGGGCACGGCACGCGTGCGCACCACGACGTCGCCGCTGCTGCCGTGGGCGCTGACCGTTCTGCCGCCGTACCCCTCGACGGTCACGTCGCCCGAGGAGACGGCGACGCGCAGCGGCCCCGTCACGTCGATCGCGCGCAGGTCGCCCGAGCTGGTGCAGAGGTAGGCGTCGGCGGCGAGGCCGCGCGCCGTCACGTCGCCGGAGGAGCCCCGCACATCGAGTGTCAGGTCGAGCGGCACGCGCAGCTCGAAGTCCGTCTCGCAGCCGGAGGGGCCGATCGAGCCGACGAAACCGCAGCTGCCCGAGAGCGTCAGCTTGCCGTCCTCGTCGAATCCCTGCTTGATCTCGGGCTCGGCGAGGCTCCACTCGCGCCGCGCGACGACCTGCACGTCGTCGCGCGCCTCGGCGATCACGGTGATGTCGCCCTCGCCGCCCTTGACGCGCAGGTGGCGCACGTCGCTGTAGGTCTGCGTCGTGCTGTCCTCGCGGTGGACGGTCATCGCGGCGAGGAAGAGCGCGGCGTACGCGACGCAGAAGGCGCCGACGAGGACCCCGACGACGATGAAGGGCTTGGAGAGGCCGTTGCGGCTCGTTCTGGGCACGCTCAGCACCTTATGCCCGTCGGCGCGGCGGCGGAATGGGACCTGCTCCCGTCCTCCCCCTGGGGCTAACCCGACCCCCCCACCGCCGGGAGCGCCGGCCCGACTACGGCAGCAGGACGATCTTGCCGAGCTTGCCGCCGGCGGTGAAGCGCTCGTAGGCGGCCTCGGCCTCCGCCAGCGGGTGCGTCGCCGCGACGGGCACGCGCAGCGCACCGCTCTCCACCTGCGGCAGCACGTGGCGCTCGACGAGCCGGGCGGCGATCGCCTTCTCCTCCAGCGGCCGCGCGCGCAGCGTCGAGCCCATCACGCGGGCGCGCTTGCCCATCAGCGCGCCGAGGTGGAGCTCCCCCTTGGCGCCGGCGCCGATCCCGATCACCGCGATTCGCCCGCCGGTCGCGAGCGCGTTGACGTTCTCGGCGAGGTTCGGCGCCCCGACCAGCTCGAGGATCACGTCGAAGGGACCGTGCTCACCGAAGCCCTCCGGCGCGATCGCCGTCGCGCCGAGCGCGGCGACCTGGTCGCGCAGATCGGCGTTGCGTACGGTCGCCGTGACGCGCGCGCCGAGCGCGTGGCCGAGCTGGATCGCGGCGGTGCCGACGCCGCCGGCCGCGCCGTGGACGAGCAGCCGCTCGCCGGGTGCCAGCGCCGCCTGCGTGATCAGCGCGTCGTGGGCGACCGTGAAGACCTCCGGGAAGCCGCCGGCCGCGGGCCAGTCGAGCTGCTCGGGCACCGGCATCAGCAGGCGCTCGTGGACGACCGCCAGCTCGGCCTGCGCGCCGCCGCCGACGACCGCCATCACGCGCGCGCCGGGCTTGAAGCGGGTCGCGCCGTGCCCGAGCAGCGCGACCTCGCCGGCCAGCTCCATCCCGGGGATCTCCTGCGGCGAGCCGGGCGGCGCGGGATAGAGGCCGCGTCGCTGCAGGATGTCGGCGCCGTTGAGGCCGGCCGCGCGCACGCGCACCAGCACCTCGCCCGCGCCAGGTTGAGGGTCGGGATGCTCTTCGAAGAGCAGTCTGCCGTCGCGAATCGTCGCCGCCTTCATGGCGCGCAGTCTTGCAGGTGGCGCGGCGATCTCCGGCAGTCTGTAGAACAGCACTTTGAAACATCGTCGGTCAGCGCAATGACCGGAAATTGCGGTTGGCGCGCGCGACGCTGTGACGGTTCTCCCAGCGAACCGACCACCGAGTGTGTAAGAGTTGTCACGTAGTTCAGCCCTGCTGGACACGAGGAGAGCGATGCAGATCCTGCCCCCCACATTGCGCGCGCTGCCGCCGATCTGGCGTGAGACGCTGCTGCCGGCCGAAGCCGCCGGCCTGGTGCTCGACCCGATCTTCCGCGGCAGCGGCATGCCCGCCGGCCACGGTCGGCCGGTCCTGCTGATCCCCGGCTACCTCGCCGGCGACCGCTCGCTCGCGACGATGTCCGGCTGGCTGCAGCGCGGCGGCTATCGCGCCGAGCGCGCCGGGATCCGCCTCAACGTCGGCTGCGGCGGCACGACCGTGACGCGCCTCGAGCAGCGCCTGGAGCAGCTCTACGAGGCCTCAGGGGGTCGTCGCGTGACGATCATCGGGCAGAGCCGCGGCGGCGCCCACGCGCGTGCGCTCGCCGGCCGGCGCCCGGAGCTGGTCAGCGGCGTCGTCGCGCTCGGCTCGCCGCTGCTGGACCCGCTGATGGTCCACCCGCTCGTGCGCATGAACGTCGAGCTGGTCGGCCGACTCGGCTCGCTCGGAGTGCCCGGGCTGCTGCGCGCCGCCTGCCGCGACGGCGACTGCTGCGAGCCGCTGCGCGACGACCTGCGCCGCCAGCTGCCGGACGACGTCGGCTACGTCTCGATCTACTCGCGCAACGACGGGATCGTCGACTGGCGCTCCTGCCTCGATCCCGGCGCCCGCCACGTCGAGGTCGACGCGACCCACCTCGGGATGGGCTTCCACGCCGCGACCTATCGCGCGATCGCCGCGTCGCTGCGCAGCTTCCGCGACGCGGAGCTGGGCGCCGAGCCGTTCGACGCCCAGTTCGCTCAGGCCGCCTGACGGCGGCCTGCCGCGTCTCCGTCCGCTTCGCT
Source organism: Conexibacter sp. (assembly GCA_035473605.1). GTDB lineage: Bacteria > Actinomycetota > Thermoleophilia > Solirubrobacterales > Solirubrobacteraceae > Conexibacter. The sequence continues at coordinate 6,075 of DATIOB010000394.1, read as the reverse complement.
CAGGCGCCCGCGGGCGGCGTCACGCCCTTCGGGAAGCGCCACACGTCGAAGCCGATTCTGCCGTTGGAGCCTCTCTTGGTGAAGCGCTTGCCGGTGGCGGTTCTCAGCTCGCCGCCGAGCGGACCGACGCTCCAGCCGCGCAGCGATCTCGGGTGGTAGAGGTAGCTGCGGAAGATGTTGTACGTGTCGTCGCAGGTCAGCGACGCGATTCTCGGCGCGAAGTTCAGGCGGTGATATCTGCCCGCCGTGAAGCCGGCCTCGGGATCGTTGAGGACGACCGTGAAGATCGGGCACTCGGCGGTCGCCGACTTCGTCGCGGACGGCTGCTTCGCGGTGGCGGCGCCGGTCGTCGCGGTGAGGGCGAGCGCGGCGGTGGCCGCCACGGCGAGCGCACGGATGCGGTGGGACATGCGGGGGACTCCTTCGAAGGGGACTCTCGCGTCAGCCTGTCATCAACGCGACGGGCAGCGCAAGGCCCGCTTCGCGCCGCAGCGACGCGATCCTGCGTCCGGGCTGGACGGCGTCGCGGATCTCGCTGACGTTGGCGCCGAGCCGCGCGACCGTCGCGTCGAGGTCGTCGCTGCGCAGCGCGATCCCCCAGAAGAACGCCGGGCGGTCGCGGCCGCCGGCTCTGGCGGAGACCTCGGCCGGCTCCTGTATCGCTTCGAGGATCTCCGCGCCGAGGCGGAAGAACGCCTGGCGCGGGGCGCCGGCCGGGGTCGGCTGCTCGCGGATCCGGCGCAGGTCGAGCCCTGCCGCCTGGAGCGCGGTGACGGTGCGGTCGAGGTTGGGCGCGACGGCGACGACGTGGTCGATCCGCGTGATGCCGTTGGGGTGGGGCGGCGCCGGCGCGGGCGGGTCGATCGTTTCTCCGCTGCTCGTCTCCGCGCGCGTCGTCGGCAGGCCGTCGAGCGCGGGCGCGGGTGCGACGGAAGCGCGGCCGGCGAACGCGGGCGTCGCGTCACCGTCCCGCGGCAGCCCGCGCAGCGTCCAGCCCACCAGCCCGCGGCCGGCCTCGCGGCCGGCGAGGTGCAGCTCGACGGCGCCGATGCGGCAGCGGTCGCCGTCGACCACGAAGCCGAGCGCCGCCCAGCTCTCCGGCGCGTCGGCGATCGTCAGCTGCTCGATCGTCACCATCGCGGCGCGATGCTAGCGGCGGACGGGAGGCCGCCGCGCCGCTCGCGGCCGCCGCGCGCCGGCTACGCGCGCTCCAGCAGCGCGACGCACTCGATGTGCGGCGTCTGCGGGAACATGTCGACCGGGCGCACCTTGCGCAGCACGTAGCCGCCCTCGACCAGCTGGGCCGCGTTCGGCGCCAGCGTCGTCGGGTTGCAGGAGATGTAGACGATCCGCTTCGGCGAGGCGTCGATGATCCGTCTGACGACCTTCTGCGAGAGGCCGGCGCGCGGCGGGTCGACGACGACGACGTCGGGCGAGCCGGCCTTCTCGACCAGCAGTCTCAGCGCGGTGCGAACGTCGCCGGCGAAGAAGTGCGCGTTGTCGGTCTCGTTCAGTCTCGCGTTGACGATCGCGTCGCCGATCGCGTCCTCGACGATCTCCAGGCCCCACAGCTCGCCGGCCCGCGGCGCCATCGTCAGGCCGATCGTGCCGATGCCGCAGTAGAGGTCGTAGAGCCGCTCGAAGCCGGCCAGGCCGGCGTAGTCGGTCGCGAGGCCGTAGAGCTTCTCGGCCATCTCGGTGTTGACCTGGAAGAAGGCGTGCGGGGAGACGCGGAAGGTCATCCCGTTCAGCTCCTCCTCCAGATACTCTCTGCCGGAGATCAGCGTCGTCTCACCGCTGGTCGTGGTCTCGCCGAGACCGTCGTACTGCGTCCACAGCAGACCGTCGGCGTCGATCGCCTGCGCGAAGGCGTCCTGGTCGAGCTCGCCCGGCATCGTCACGAGGCGGACCTGGAACTGGCCGGTGCGGCGTCCCTCGCGCACGACGCAGTTGCGCAGGAAGCCGCGCCGCGTGCGGCGGTCGTACGGCTCCAGCCCCTGCTCCTTGCAGAATCTCAGCACCTGGTCGCGGACGGCGTTGCCGGCCTCGGAGGCGAGCAGGCAGTCGTCGATCGGGACGATTCTGTCCCACTCGCCCGGCGCGTGAAAGCCGAAGACGAGCTCGCCTCTCTCGGCCGTCCCCTCCGTGCCGAAGGAGTACTCGAGCTTGTTGCGGTAGCGCCACGTCTCCAGCGCCGGCACGATCGGCTCCAGCTCGAAGCCGGCGAGCTTGCCGATGCGACGCAGCGCGTCGTCGACCTGCTGCGTCTTGATCTCGAGCTGCTTCTCGTACGGCAGCACCTGCCACGGCGCACCGGGGTGCTGGGCGACCGGCGCGATCCGGTCCGGGCTCGGCTCCAGCACCTCGAGCGTTATCGCCTCCCCGTAGTCGCGCTTGGTCTTCGTGACCTTCGCGCGCACGCGATCGCCGGGGATCGCGCCGTGCACGAACAGCACGTAGCCGTCATGCCGCGCGACGCCGTTGCCGCCGAAGGCGAGGCTGTCGATCGTCAGGTCGAGCTCGACGAAACGATCGGGCCGCTTCTTGCGTGGAGTTGTGGGAGGCGTGCTCATGCGAGCACTTAGGATGGCAGGGTCGTGGACCTCGATGCGTATCGACAGCAGGCGGAGGCCTTCGTCGCCGAGCTCGGCGACGAGTACCACGCGCATTACGCGGGGCTGCGGGAGGAGTTCGCGGTCGACGCGATCTACGCACGTCATCGCGCGCTGTTCTCGTTCGAGGCGGTCGCCGGACTGCGTGCGCGAGCGGCTGCGGCGAGCGAGGCGCGCGGCGTGCGGGACGACGAGGCGCGCCGGCTGCGGATGCTGCTCGACTTCGCCGTCGAGGGGCTGCTCGGGCAGGCGACCGCGAGCGAGGCCGAGGCGCTCGCGCGGCGGGAGGCGTCGCTGCGACTCGACGTCGGCGGCCGCGTGCTCGGCTTCCGCGAGTCGAGCGTCGCGCAGGCCAACGAGCCGTCGCGCGACCGCCGCGCCGAGATCGAGGCGGCGCGGCTGGAGGCGACCGAGCAGGAGCTGAACCCGCTCCACCGCGCGGCGCTGGAGCGGACCCGCGCGCTGGTGAGCGAGCTGGGCTGGCCGAGCTACCGCGCGATGTGCGCGGAGCTGAAGGGATACGACCTCGGTGCGCTGGGCGACGCGGCGGAGGCGTTCCTCGACGCGACCTCGGCCGCGTACCCCGCCGTGCTCGCGCCGGCGCTGCAGCGCACCGTCGGCAGCGGGCTCGACGGCCTGCTGCGCTCCGACCTGCCGTGGTTCTTCCGCGCCCGCGACGACGACCGCGCCTTCCCCGCGGCGCGCCTGCTGGAGTCCTACGGAGCGACGCTCGCCGGTCTCGGGCTGAGCACCGACGCGGACGGCCGCATCGCGCTCGACGTCGAGGCGCGGCCGGGCAAGTCGCCGCGTGCCTTCTGCGTCGCGGTGCGCGCGCCGCAGGACGTGCGGCTCGTCGTCGCACCGGTCGGCGGTCGCGACGACTACGCCGCGCTGCTGCACGAAGGCGGCCACGCGCAGCACTTCGCGCACATGGACGCGACGCTGCCGTTCGAGTACCGCCAGCTCGGCGACAACGCGATCACGGAGGCGTTCGCCTTCCTCTTCGACCATCTCGCCGAGGATGCGCGCTGGCTGGCGCTGCGCGGCGTCGCCGACGACGATCGCGGCCTCGCCGTGCACGCGCGCGCGGCGCGCCTCGTCTACCTGCGCCGCTACTGCGGCAAGCTCGCGTACGAGCTGACCGCCCATGGCGAGACGCCGCCCGGCGACGCGCTGCTGGCCGACGTCTACGCGCGCTCGCTGTCGGAGGCGGTCGGCGTCGCATGGCCGGCCGCGAACCACCTCGCCGACATGGACCCCGGCTTCTACGTCGCCGCCTACCTGCGCGCGTGGGCGCTGGAGACCCACCTGCGCCGCTGGCTGACCGACCGCTTCGGCCCCGACTGGTTCACCGTCGCCGAGGCCGGCGCGACGCTGCGCTCGCTGTGGGCGGAGGGTCAGCGTCTGAGCGCCGAGGAGCTGCTCGCGTCGCTGACCGGCGAGCGGCTCGACCTCGGCGTGCTCGTCGCCGACCTCGGCCTCTGAGCGGCTGCGCCGACGCGCTCGGCGAACGGCGCGCCCTGCGCGAAGTCGCCGCAAAGTCCCAGCTGACTGGTGTAGATCTTCCACAACCCGGTCCGTACGCTGCTGCGAATGGTCGTCGTCGAGATCACGGTCGAAGAGCTGCACGAGCAGACCGCCGAAGTGCTGACCCGCGTGCAGGCCGGTCAGCCGTTTCGCATCATGGACGGCGAGGGCTGGCCGCTCGCGGAGATCGCCGTCGTCGAGAGAAAGAGAATGTGGATGACGAAGGAGGAGCTGTTCAGCATTCCCAGACCTGATCCGGGCATGTGGGAGGACATCAAGCAGGTCCGTCGCTGGCTCGCCGGGGAGGACGTGTGAGAGGCATCGTCGACACCTCTGTCGTGATCGCAGCGGAGCAGAGACGCCCGCTCGACGAAAGCCGCGTCCCGGACCAACCGGCGATCTCGATGGTCACGCTCGCCGAGCTCGAACTCGGCGTTCACCTCGCCCATGACGAGGCGCAACGAGCGGAGCGGAGCGACACGTTCGAGCGCGCCCAAGCCGACTACATAGCGGTGCCGATCGACACCTCGGTCGCAGCGGCGTATGCCGAGATCGTCGCCGCCGCACGACGCAGAGGGAGGCGGCCACCGGTGCAGGACATGTGGATCGCCGCGACGGCAAAGGCGCACGCGGTGTCGGTCTACACGCAGGACGGCGATTTCGACGAGGCTGACGGCGTCGACGTCGTGCGCGTGTGAGCGCTGGTGAGGGGCGGTAGGGTCGAGAGCATGAGCGAATCGACGGCCTCACCCGAGGTGCCGCTGACCGGCGGCTGCAACTGCGGCGCGGTGCGCTTCGAGGTGCGCGCGCCGTTCGAGTCCGCCGGCTACTGCCATTGCACTCGCTGCCAGCGGCGGACCGGCGCCGCGGCGTCGCCAGCCGGCGTGGTCGACTCCGACGCGGTGGTGATCGTCAGCGGCGCCGAGCACGTGCGGGCGTGGGAGCCCGTGGACGGCTGGGCGAAGTCGTTCTGCGTGCTGTGCGGCTCGCACCTGTTCGCCGGCAAGCCCGGCGAGGGCGACGGCGTCGGCGTGCGGCTCGGCGCGCTCGACGGCGACCCCGGCGTCCGGCCGCAGTGGCACCAGTTCGTCGCCTCGGCGCCGACGTGGGAGGCGCTGCCGGACGACGGCCTGCCGCGCTACGACGGCCGCCGTCCGGACTGAAACGCCGACGGCCGCGCTGGTGGCGCGGCCGTCGGGCGAGACGTTCTTCGAGCGGCCGCGCACTGGGCGCGACCGCTTGCGGATCAGAGCTGCTTGCCGACCGCTCTGCGGGCCTTGTCAGCGGTCTGCACGATGCGGTCGACGGAGTCGACACGGCGAGCGCGAGCGCTCTTCTCCTCGAGCTTGCGCGAGAGCGAGTCGAGCTGGTCGATGCCCTTGCCGAGCAGCTCGTCGAGGTTGCCGAGCACGTCGTCGGTCTGCTCGCGACCGCGGCGCACCAGCTCCGAGACGAGGTCGTTCGCGTCTCCCCTCGTGACCCTGCCGCGCTCGACCGCCTCGTCGAGCGTGCCCTGGATCCGGTCGGCGGCGAGCAGCACGAGGTTGAGCGGCTCGAAGACGTGATCGGAGAGCTGATCGCGCAGCGTGCCGACGAGCTGGCCGAGCGGGTCCTCGCCCTTCGCGGAGCTGACGCTCGCGGCCGCCTCGGCGACCCCGGCGGTCGCGGCGGCGGCTGACGGCGCCGCCGTTCTTCTCGCGGCCGGTCTTCTCGCCGCAGCTCTTCTCGCGGCCGCTCTTCTGGCAGCCGGTCTTCTCGCGGCGGCTCTTCTGGCAGCGGGTCTTCTCGCGGCCGGTCTTCTCGCCGCGGCTCTTCTGGCGGCCGGTCTTCTCGCGGCGGCTCTTCTTGCGGCCGGCGCCGCTCTTCTGGCAGCCGGTCTTCTGGCGGCCGCTCTTCTGCTCGCCGGCGCTCTCGCGGCAGCGGCTCTTCTCGCGGC
>DATIOB010000393.1:0-5310 GCA_035473605.1 Conexibacter sp. | reverse complement strand
CGCAGCGCGTGCAGGTGTGTACGAGCTGCTGGCGGAAGTGCTCGGCCGTGACGCCGGATGCTCGCGCGGCATGGGCGGCTCGATGCACGCAGTCTCGCCGTGGCGGAGGTTCGAGAGCTGGTCGACGACGTTCGCGAGCAGACCGTCCAGCGCGTGCTCGACGGTCTCGGTCCGGACGGGGGAGGCGACCGCCCGGCCGCCCGCGCCGCGGTGCAGGGCTGGCTGTGGTCGATCGACGGCGCCTGTCTCGCCTGGATCGAGGGCGAGCTGCCGCTGACGCCGGTCGAGCTGCAGGGCATGCTGCTCGGCGCGCTCGGCGGCGCGCTGATGGGCGCCGGAGCCTCGCTGCCGGTCGCTGCCGCACCCGCCTGAGCCCGCTGGCGCGTCGGCCCGCGCCGCCCGCCACGTCAGCCCGGGTGGCCCCCCGCCGGATGACTGCGGATCCGTGCATCCCGGTGATGCGCAGATCCGCGCTCATGCTGTCCGCGCGCCACAAACCCGCATCCAACGCCACGAACGATGGGCGTTCGTGGTGGAACACGATCCAATATTGGTTGACTTCGACCAATAACGCTCATACAGTCGCGCCAACCCGCGGGGACGGGACCCCGCGACGCCAGTTGACGTGAGGAGAGAGACGAATGGGTGAACGAGGCGATCGAGCCGGCGACGAGCGTCGGCCGCAGCACGCCGCCGCCGACGGACACGAGCCCGCGCCGGCGACCGGCCTCTCTCGCCGCCGCCTGCTGCAGCTCGGCGCCGCCACCGGCGCCGGCGCGCTCGCGGCGGCCGGTGCCGAGTCGGCGGCCGCCCACGGCATCGGCGGTCACGGCCACTACGGCCACGGGCATGGCGCCCATGTCGCGTGGAGCCCGCGCGGCGGCCGCTTCGCCACGCCCGCTCGCGACGTCCAGCCGAAGTTCCGCTGGTGGTGGCCGCACGGTCACGTCGACATCCGCGAGATCGAGCGCGAGATCGACCAGATCGCCGACGCCGGCTTCGGCGGCGTCGAGATCGAGGACGTCCACCACAGCGTCAAGACGCCGCTGGATCCCGACAACACCGGCTGGGGGACCCCCGCCTGGGTGGGCGCCGTCGAGGCGGCGCTCAAGCGCGCGAAGAAGCGCGGCATGACCGTCGACATCGGCATCGGCCCGAGCTGGCCGGCCGCGACCTCGACGATCACGCCCGACAGCCCCGCCGCCGTCAAGGAGGTCGCCCACGGCCTCGTCGAACTGGCCGCCGGCGCGACCCATGACGGCCCGGTCCCGGAGCCCGTGATCGCGCCCGCCGAGCACGTCACGCAGAAGACGCTGCTGCGCGTCGAGGCCGCCCGCGTCGTCGCCGGCAGAGTGATCACGAGACGCCCGGTCGCGATCGAGCGCGCGACGCTGACCGACCTGACCGAAACGGTCACAGATCCCACGAGCGCCAGCCCCACGATCGTCTTCACCGCCCCCGCCGAGCCGACCCCCGCCACCTGGGTGCTGATCTCCTACTGGGAGCGCGGATCCGGTCAGGAGCCCGAGGGCGGCCCGCACACGACGCCCGACTCGTTCGTGATCGACCACTTCAGCCGCGCCGGCACGCAGGCCGTGATCGACTTCTGGAAGCAGACGATGCTGACCCCCGCGGTCAAGCGGCTGCTGAGAGAGGCCGGCGGAATGCTGTTCGAGGACTCGTTGGAGATGGAGACCGACGCGACCCTCTGGACCCCGGAGATCCCGCAGGCCTTCGCCGCCCAGAAGAGCTACGAGCTGCTGCCGGTGCTCGCCGCGGTGGTCGAGCAGGACGAGAAGTACGTCTTCGACTTCGACGACGCGACCCACGGCCGCATCCGCACCGACTACAACGACGTGCTCTCGCAGCTGTACATCGACAACCACCTCGTGCCGCTGCAGCAGTGGGCTCGCACGCTCGGCCTCGGCCTGCGCAACCAGCCGTACGGCCTCGAGACCGACGCGATCACGGTCGCCGCGATGCTCGACATCCCCGAAGGCGAGTCGCTCGGCTTCAAGAACCTCGACGACTTCCGCTCGCTCGCGGGCGGTCGCGACATGGGCGGCAGAACGGTCCTCTCCAACGAGGCCGGCGGCCTCGCCGGCGGCGCCTACAGCACCGCCTGGGACGTGACGCTCAAGAGACTGACGCCGCAGTACGCGGCCGGCGTCAACCAGGCCGTCTTCCACGGCTTCTCCTACCGCGACGTGCCCGGCGTGAGATGGCCCGGCTTCGCCGCCTTCAGCCCCTACAACGGCGGTCCCGGCTACGGCGAGGCGTGGGGTCCGCGCCAGCCGACGTGGGGCCACGTGCCCGACATCGCCGGCTACCTCAGCCGCGTCCAGCACGTGCTGCAGCTCGGCCGCAATCAGGTCGACGTCGCCAACTTCCGCCAGAAGGGCTACGCCGGCTCCGGCTTCGGCGCGCCGTGGCTGACCTCCGACGGCGTCCCGATCGGCTGGACGCACACGACGATCAGCCCGCGGCTGCTGCACTTCCCCAGCGCCCAGGTGCGCAACGGCCGGCTGGCGCCCGACGGTCCCAGCTTCAAGGCGCTGATCTTCGAGGGCGACGCCTTCGCCGGCCGCGAGACGACGCTCCAGCTCGACAGCGCCGAGCGCCTGCTGGCGTTCGCGAAGGCCGGCCTGCCGATCGTCGTCTCGGGCGACTGGTCGAACCCGAGAACGCCCGGCCTGCCGAAGCCCGGCGAGCTGGCGCAGCTGAAGGCGCTGGTTGACGAGCTGCTGTCGCTGCCGAACGTCGTCAGAGTCGCCGACCGGCCGTTCATCGGTGAGGGACTGGCGAGACTGGGGATCCAGCGCGACGTCGAGTTCGAGGTCAGATCGTCGCTGCAGAACGCGCACCGCGTCGACGGCGACGTCGACTTCTACTACCTCGCCAACGGCGACGCGAGCAGAACGATGGACCATCTCGTGACGCTGCGGCCGACCAGCCGCCGCGAGATCGCGCCGTACGTGCTCGACGCCTGGACCGGCGAGATCGTGCCGGCCGCGCAGTACGAGCGGCTGCCCGACGGCCGCATCCGCCTGCGCGTGACGCTGAAGCCGGGCGAGACGACGATCGTCGCGCTCGCGCGCGTGCGCTGGTGGCAGGAGCTGCTCGGCCAGGACGTGCACGCGACCGCGACCGAGGCCGACGAGGTCCGCTACGACGACGGCCGCCTCGTCGTCCGCGACGGGCAGGCGGGCACGTACGCGACGACGCTCTCCAACGGCCGCACGGTCAGAGCGACGATCGCGCAGGTGCCGGCGCCGCTGGCGCTGACGGCGTGGACGCTCGAGGTCGAGGACTGGCAGCCGGGTGCGCAGCCGTACGAGACGATCAGACCGCGCCGCGCGGTGCCGCTGAGCGCGCTCGCCGCGTGGCCGGCGATCGCGGGGCTGGAGGACGTCTCCGGCATCGGCCGCTACAAGACGACGGTCACGCTCGGGAAGGAGTGGAAGCGCGACGTCGGCGCGAAGCTCGATCTCGGCGAGGTCTTCGACACCTTCCGCGTGCGCGTCAACGGCCGGCTGCTGCCGCCGCTGTCGCAGACCAACACGGTCGTCGACCTCGGCGATCGTCTGCAGCCGGGTGAGAACACGATCGAAGTCGAGGTCGCGACGACGCTCGGCAACCGTCTGCGTGTCACCGATCCGACCGTCTTCGGCGGCTCCAGACGGCAGAACTACGGCCTGATCGGGCCGGTCACGCTGACGCCGTACGGCCAGACGACGCTCCCGCGCCGCTAGGAGCGTGCGACGTGGCCCCGTCGCCCTCGCGGCGGGGCCGCCGCGCGCGTAGCATCGAGGCTGTGAGCGCCGAGACGACCCCGAGACTGCTGGAGCACCTGCTCGCCACCGACGGCGAGTCGCTCGGTGACCTCTCGACCTGGCTCCACGACGGCGACGCCGAGCTGAGAGGGATCAGCTGGGATCCGGTCACGCGCGCGCTGATCGTGCCGTTCGCGCAGGAGCCGTTCGGCGCCGGTGGGATGCAGCCGCGGCACGTGCGGCGGACGTGGTTCTTCAACGAGTACGAGCTGCCGATGCTCGCCTGCCGGCTGATCGTGCACGGCGCCGGCAGACCGCGCAGCCGCGACGAGCTGTCCGACCGCAACTGGGTGGGACTGCTGGGGATCACCCACTACGAGGCGATCGCGGCGCTGCGGATCGACTTCGGCGACGGCGGCTGGCTGGAGGTGCCGGTCAGATCGCTGTTCGTCGAGCTGGAGGTGAGTGACGTCGTCGTGACGGTCGCGCGGCGGCGCGTCGGCCGCTGGATACCGTTCTCGTCGACGTCGTACGCCAGACGGCGCGGAGCTGCCTAGCGCAGGTCGCCGGTGGCGCCGGTCAGCTCGCGCGCGTCGCGCAGGTCCAGGCGCGGCGAGTCGCAGCTGTCGTCGTGACAGACGACGGTGTGACCACCGCTGCCGGAGTGGAAGTGGACCGGCTCCGGGCGGGTGTTGTTCTCGAAGATGTTGCGTACGGCGGAGATGAGTGCGGCCATGGTGTGGTTCCCCCAGGCGATCGGTGTCTCGGTGCACTCCTCAAGGTACGGACGACGCACCCGTGTCACTGTGAGCGTCCGCACGAAACCTGTGTGACGGTGAGCACGCACCCCGCGCTCGCGGCCCGCGGCGCGCGTCTCCTACAGTGGAAGCACCATCGTGTCCTTCAGCGATCGCGACATCGACGACGACGACGCGCGCCTGACGCCGGCCGAGCGGGTGCTGCGCCGCCGCACCGATGCGACGGCGCACGGCCGCCCGCTGTCATCGACCTCGCGGCAGGCGCAGCGCACGGTCGAGGCCTATCTGAAGGGCGGCAACCCGCCGCGCTGGATGGAGCGGATCGGCGAGATCGACGCCGGCATCGCGCGCGTGCGCAGGGAGCTGGCGGCCGAGCACCGCGACCTGCGCCACGTCTGCGGCGCCGACGGCGACGAGTTCGCGCGCCGCTGGCGCGAGCGCGCGCACGCCCGCGACTTCCGCGACCTCAACGCGCTGATCCGCCAGCACAACGAGTGGTATCCGGTCGAGCGCGACCTCCCGGTCGACCCGCGCACCGGCGAGTACCTGCCGGTCCACGGCCGCTCCTACCTGCGTCCGCTGCTCGGGCCGGGCTGGGTGCTGGAGCAGTTCCCCGCCCGCTGAGCCCGCGCCGCGCCGACGCAGGCCGCCGCCCTCAGAGGTCGACGACGCGCAGCGCCGGCAGCCGTCTGGCCAGCTGCTCGGCGACGACGCGGCGGTGGCAGCCGCTCGGCTCCGCCTCGAGGCAGAGCAGCGCGGTCGCGGGGGAGCGGTCGGAC
>DATIOB010000392.1:0-7299 GCA_035473605.1 Conexibacter sp. | reverse complement strand
TCCGTCGCCCACAGCGGCCCCACCGGCAGCAGCCGACCCGCCGGCACCCGCCCCGCCCGTACCCGCATCCCCGCCAGAACCGCCCTCCCCCGTCCCGCTCCCGCCACCGGCCGGGTCCGGCAGTCCGCCGGAGGCGCCGTCGGGCGAGCCGAGTCCGCCGCCGGCCAGCGCAGCGTCCGCCGCGCCCGTTCCGACCGGTGCACCGTCCTCGCCGCTGCGCAGGAAGCGCGCGCCGATCAGCAGGACGGCGATCGCGCAGGCGGCGTAGATCGCGAGCTGGGGCTTGGTCGGCTGCGGCATGGCCCGGACGCTACGACCGGGCGCTGCGGCGGCGCTACGCGCGATTCGCGCGCAAACCGCGCGCGTTCGTCACGTCATTGCGCAGAGCGCGCGGGGAGCGCACGTCGATGTCGCGGCTTCCGCACGGGCAGCAGAGCGTTGCAGCGTGCGCCGGGCGGTAGGAGACGCCGTTCGGCGCCGTCAGGCGGCGGGGCAGCGCATGGCAGGCGCCTGCTCAGCGCCCCGCCGCAGCAAGCGCAAGCGCCACCGCTTGCGCCGCGTCACCAGCAACGACCACGCCCTCGTCGACCAGGCCCTCGCGGGCCAGCTCCCAGGTGCGCAGGCCGACGACGCGCTTGCCGGCTCTCAGCGCCAGCGCGATCTCCGAAAGCGTCCCGTAAGCGCCTCCGATCGCGATCAGCGCGTCGGCCGAGCGGACGACCAGGCCGTTGCGCAGCTCGCCCATCCCGGTCGGGATCGCGACGTCGACGTACGGATTGGCGGCCGCGCGATCCAGCCCCGGGAGGATCCCGATCGTGACGACCTCGGCCGCGTCATCCGCGCCGGGCCGGCCGCCGCGCGAGGCCGCGCTCGCGCGCCCGCCGCGGCTCATGCTCTCCGCCGCCAGCTGGGCGCCGCGGCAGGCCGCCTCCATCACGCCGCCGCCACCGCCGCAGACGATCACCGCGCCGGCGCGCACGAGCGCGTCGCCGACGGAGAAGGCGAGCGCGCTCTCGATCGGGTCGCAGGCGGAGGCGCCGATCACCGCGACGTGCGGGCGGTCGAGCATCCGCACGCCGATCGGATCGGCCCCCAGCTCGCTCACGCGGGCGCTCCCGCCCGACCTGTCCGCGACCGCGACGCGTGCGCCGCGGCCACTACCGGACGACGATGTTGACGAGCTTGCCCGGCACGACGACCACCTTCACGACCTGCTTGCCGTCGAGGTGGGCCTGCACGTTCGGGGCGTTGCGCGCGAGCGCCTCCAGCTCCTCGCGAGAGGCATCGGCCGGCGCGGTCAGACGCTCGCGCACCTTGCCGTTGACCTGCGCGACCAGCTCGAACGTGTCCGCGACCAGCATCGCCGGGTCGGCGACCGGCCACGACTGCTCCCAGACGCGCTGCCCGGTCACCTGCTCGTAGACCTCCGAGGCGGTGTGCGGAGCGAACGGGAAGATCAGCGATGCGCCGGTCGCGGCGGCGAAGCGCAGGACCTCGGGCGAGGCGTCGGCGCGGTGGCGGTAGGACTCGTTGACCAGCTCCATCACCGCCGAGATCGCGGTGTTGAAGGCGAAGCGGGCGCCCATGTCGTTGGTGACCTTGTCGATCGCCCAGTGGGCCTTGCGCGTCAGCGCCGCGTCGGCGTCGCTGGCAAAGGCGCCGGCGGCCGGCGAGTCGGCCGGGCCGCGGCCGACTTCGAGCCCGAGCCGCCACAGGCGCGCGAGGAAGCGGTGGACGCCCTCGACCCCCTCGTCGGACCAGTCGGCGTCCTGGTCGGGCGGGCCGATGAAGAGGATGTAACAGCGCGCGGTGTCGGCGCCGTATCTGTCGACGTAGGCGGAGGGCGCGATCACGTTGCCCTTCGACTTCGACATCTTCGCACCGTCGCGCGTGATCATCCCCTGCGTGAAGAGCGCCTGGAACGGCTCGTCGGCGCTCAGCAGGCCGATGTCGTGGAAGGCCTTCGTGAAGAAGCGCGCGTACAGCAGGTGCAGGATCGCGTGCTCGACGCCGCCGATGTACTGGTCGACCGGCATCCACATGTCGGCGACCTCGCGCGCCCACGGCGCGGTGTCGTTCAGCGCGTCGGTGTAGCGCAGGAAGTACCAGGAGGAGTCGACGAACGTGTCCATCGTGTCGGTCTCGCGCCGCGCCGGGCCGCCGCACTCGGGGCAGGTCGTCGCGACCCAATCCTCGACCGCCGCCAGCGGCGAGCGGCCTCTCGGCTTGTAGTCGGTCACGTCGGGCAGCTCGACCGGCAGCTGGTCGGCCGGCACCGCGACGGCTCCGTGCTGCTCGCAGTAGACGATCGGGATCGGGCAGCCCCAGTAGCGCTGGCGGGAGACGAGCCAGTCGCGCAGGCGGTAGTTGATCGCTCTTCTGCCCTTGCCGTCGCCGTCGAGCCAGGCGACGATCTCCTCGAGCGCCTCGCGGTTCGGTCTGCCGTCGAAGCGCGCGTCGGAGTTGACCAGCACGCCGTCGGAGGAGAACGGCAGCTCGTCCTCGGCGCCGGGCGCGGAGGCGATCACCTGGCGGATCGGCAGGTCGTGGACCTGGGCGAAGTCGAAGTCGCGCTCGTCGTGCGCGGGGACGGCCATGATCGCGCCGGTGCCGTACTCCATCAGCACGTAGTCGGCGACGAACATCGGGATCGCCTCGCCGTTGACGGGGTTGATCACCGTGCGGCCGAGCGGGACGCCGGTCTTCGCCTTGTCGGCGGCGCCGCGCTCCTCGTTGGACTCCAGCAGCGCGTGTCTGACGTAGTCGCGCACCGCCTGCTCGTGCTCGGTCCCCTCCGCCAGCGCGAGCACGTCCGGGTGCTCGGGCGACACCACGAAGAAGGTCGCGCCGAAGAGCGTGTCGGGACGGGTCGTGAAGACCTCGTAGTCCTTGCCGAGGTCGGCGTTGTGGAAGACGACGTGGGCGCCGACCGAGCGGCCGATCCAGTGGCGCTGCATCGTCTTGACGTGCTCGGGCCACTCGATCGTGTCGAGGTCGTCGAGCAGCCGGTCGGCGTAGTCGGTGATGCGGAAGTACCACTGCTCCAGCTGGCGGATCTCGACCAGCGCGCCGGAGCGCTCACCGCGGCCGTCGATCACCTGCTCGTTGGCGAGCACGGTCTCCTCGACCGGGTCCCAGTTGACCGAGCCGTCTCTCTTGTACGCGAGGCCGCGCTCGAACAGCTGCAGGAAGAGCCACTGGGTCCATCTGTAGTAGCGCGGCTCGTGCGTGCCGAACTCGCGCGTCCAGTCGATCGAGATCCCCCACTCGCGGAACTGGCGCTGGAAGGAGGCGATCGAGGCGGCCGTCGCGTCGCGCGGATGGACGCCGGTCTTGATCGCGTTGTTCTCCGCCGGCAGGCCGAAGGCGTCGTAGCCCATCGGGTGCAGGACGCGCTTGCCGTTGCGGCGGTTGAAGTGCGCGACGGCGTCGCCGAGGGCGTAGTTCTTGAGGTGCCCCATGTGCGGCTCGCCGCTCGGGTAGGGCAGCATCTCGAGGACGTAGTAGGCCTCGCGACCGTCGTCGTCGTTGGAGACCTCCCAGGTGCGCTCGTCGGCCCACACCTGCTGCCACTTCGGCTCGATCGCCTTCGGCTCGTATCTCAGCTCGCGCAAATCGCTCATCAGTGCTGGACAGGCTACCGTGAGCCGGTGCGTCGCCTGCTGTTCCTCGTCAGCGTCATCGTCCTCGTCGACACGATGTTCTACGCGGCGATCACCCCGCTGCTGCCCGACTACGCCGATCGCTTCGACCTCTCGAAGACGGCGGCGGGCGTGCTCGCGGGCGCCTATGCGGCCGGAACGCTGCTCGGGGCGCTGCCGGGCGGGCTGTTCGCCGCGCGCGTCGGCGCCCGCCGAGCGGTGCTCGTCGGCGTCGCCCTGATGAGCGTCGCGAGCGTCGGGTTCGCCTTCGGGGACACGGTCCTGCTGCTCGACGTGACGCGCTTCGTGCAGGGCGTCGGGGCGGCCTTCTCCTTCGCCGGCGGGTTCGGCTGGCTGCTGGCGCAGGCGCCGACCGCCAACCGCGGCGCGATGATCGGCACCGCAATGTCGGCGGCGGTCGGCGGCTCGCTGCTGGGACCGGTGGTGGGCGCGGTCGCGCGCGCGACCGGACCGGAGCTGCCGTTCAGCGCGATCGCCGTGCTCGGCGTCGTGCTGTTCGGCTGCGCGCTGCGGATCCCGGCGGTGCCGCCGAGCGGCGGGTCGGTCGGTCCGGCGCTGCGGCGGGCGCTGTCGGCGCCGCGGGTGCGCGGCGGGATGGCGCTCGTGACCGCGCCGGCGCTCGGCTTCGGCATGATCAACGTGCTCGGCGCGCTGGAGCTGGACGAGCTGGGCGCCGGCGGCTTCGGGATCGGCGCGACCTTCCTCGTGGCGGCCGCGATCCAGACGGTGGTGCAGACGCTCGTCGGGCGGGCGTCGGACCGCGTCGGCCGGCGGCCGCTGCTGCTGCGCTCGCTCGCGGGGTCGAGCGTCTGCGTGGTGCTGCTGGTGCCGCCGTCCGGCGTGTGGCTGTTCGCCGTGTCGGTGGTGGTGGCGCTGGTGGTCGTCGGCTCGCTCTACACGCCGGCGATGGCGCTGCTGTCCGACGGCGCGGCGGGCGCGGGCCTGGACCAGGGGATGGCGTTCGCGCTCGTGAACCTGACCTGGGCCGGCGGTCAGGTGCTGGGGGCGGTGGCGGGCAGCGGCCTCGCCGAGGCGACCAGCGACGCGGTCCCGTTCCTGCTGCTGTCGGCCGTGATGGCGCTCTCGCTGGTCGCGCTCGTGCGACGGCCGGTCCCTGCGACGGTCTGACCGGCCAGAGATTTTCGTCCCGTTCAACGATCCGGGCGCCCCGGCCGATTACCATGCCGACGATGGCCGACGAGTCTTCCCCCACCGACGGCGCCGCGAAACCCCAGCGCGGGCCCGCATCCGTCTCCGCCAACCGCGTCGCCGCGATCATCTCGGCGGCCGAGGACACCGCGACGAAGCTGCGCGAGGACGCGGAGCAGCGGCTGAGGGAGCGGATCGCGGAGGCCGATCGGGCGGCTGACTTCCGCGTCGCGGCGGCCGAGGAGGAGGCCGGCGAGATCATCGCCGAGGCGAGAAAGATCGCCGAGCGGCTGGTCGCCGAGGCGAGAGGCGAGGCCGCGCGGTTGAAGACCTCCGCCGGGGCCGAGGCCGGCGAGATCAGAGCGAGAGCCGAGCACGACGCGCGCGAGATCAGACGCGAGGCCGAGGCGTGGGCGGCCGAGAAGCGCGCCGACGGCGAGCGCCGTGCGCGCGACCTCACCAGCGAGGCCCGGGTCGTCGCCGGCGAGGTCCGCGCCGAGGGCATGGAGCTGACCGAGAACCTGCGCGAGCTGGGCGGCTCGCTGAGAGCGAACGCCGAGCGCCTGCTGCGCGACGTGCTGAAGGTGCATGGGCAGCTCAACGCCCACATCGAGCAGGTCGAGCCGGAGCCGGCGACTCCTTCGTCGTCGGAGGCGCGGCGGGGTGGTCGGGAGCGGGACGGTCGCGACGGCCGGGACGCTCGCGAGCGCGATTTCCGGGCGCGCGAGCCGCGCGACTTCCGCGACCCGGCGCCGCGCAACGGCAGCCGCCGCGCCGACGACGATCTCGACGTACCGGAGTTCATTCCCCAGCGCTGACGGCGTTTTCGAAGTCCCGCCGGGTCGGCCGCCATCTCGCGCGCGGGCGTTGTACACTTCTCCTCCCCCGGGGCTATAGCTCAGCTGGGAGAGCGTCGCGCTGGCAGCGCGAAGGTCGTCGGTTCGAGCCCGACTAGCTCCATTCACACGAAACCCCTGCAAATGCGGGGGTTTCGTCGTTTTGGGGTCGGGTGGGATTTGGGGTGCGGTGGGCTTTGGGTACCAGGATTGGGTACCAAACGCGGCCCTCGACCTCGATTGCGCCGAACCGGGCCGACATACTTCTCCTCGTGAGAACAGCGATCTCAGCGCCTGACGAGGTAGTTGGGCGGGTCGATCTCGCCGCGCGCCAACTCGGCATCTCCCGGAGCGAGTTCTTCTCGCAGGCTGCCGAGCGGTGGCTCGACGTGCTCGACATCGAGACGACGGTTGCGATCGACGATGCGATCGAAGGACTCGCCGATGATCACGCCTTCACCGACGCCGCGGCGGCGGCGCTTTCCGACCGACGCCATGGTGACCAACCGACCGGAGCGTAGAACAAACCGTGCTACGCTCGATCGACGATGGCACGCTCACTTCACGTTCGACTTGACGACAGCTCAGCGACCGCGCTCGACGTGATCCGAGCTGAAGGCATGACCGACTCCGATGCCGTCCGGACCGCGCTGCGCGAAGCCGCCGCTCGCCGACGTGTCCGATCGTCGATCGTCGATGAGGTTCGCCAACTCGCAGCCGACGAAGCCGACGTGGAAGAGATGCGGATCATCCGCGAACAGCTGGCCGATTTGGCGCCGCCCCTCCCCAAGTAGATGGTCCGCGGAGAACTGTTCCGGCTGCCAGCTCCCCGCGGCAGCCGCGGTCACGAGCAGCGCGGCGCACGGTACGCCGTCATCGTCCAGGCAGACGAGTTCCTCGGCCTCAGCACCGTCCTCATCGCCCCCACCTCGACCAGCGCACGCGCCGCGAGCTTCCGGCCGATCATCGAGCTCGACGGTGTGGAGACACACGTGCTCACCGAGCAGACCAGCGTCGTTGACCCGATCCGCCTCGGCGACTCCGCCGGCCGGCTCAACGCGAGCGAACTGCGCGCCGTCGACGAAGCGCTCAGCCTCGTCCTCGGCCTCTAACGCCCGACATGGGCGACCCGTAGCCTGCTAACGCGCTACACGGATACACCGCCTTCGACCAGGCGTCATCCCCCATGACGCCTCGGCCTGGCGCGCCCGTCGCGCACTACGTCGCTCGACCTCGCCGACGCGATGAACTGCCCCGCTGGCCGCATGACGAATTGCTGCCAGTGCTGCGCGCCGACTCCGTCCACGATCCTGCCACCGTCTCGCGCCGGTCGTCTCTCACGACCCGCCGGGTGCCGGGAGACGGGCGCCTTCTTCGCATCCGAGCATCGCTCGATCAGCGCGCACCGGCAACCTTCAAGCGCGCCCAGAGCTGCGCCGCGAGGTGAGAGCCAGAATTTCGGGGCTCGTGTCTCGGTTGATCGTCCTCTGCAAAGACCCTGAGTTCTGACCGAGTCTTGTCACGAAGGCTCGGCGGTGCGAACAACACGCGGTCGAGTAACACGGTCACGTTGTAGTAGTAGGTGCGGGCACTGGTGTACCGCGTCAGGAGGTCATCGAGATCCCGAGCGTTGTACCGCTTCAACGCACAGG
>DATIOB010000391.1:0-19754 GCA_035473605.1 Conexibacter sp. | reverse complement strand
AGCTAATGGGCCGCGGGCCCATCCTGATGCGGTTAGCCGAAGCTACCTTTCCAAATCGACCTTGAGGCCGAAAAGCACATTTGGTATTAGCCCGAGTTTCCTCGGGTTGTCCCAATCATCAGGGCAGGTTACCCACGTGTTACTCACCCGTTCGCGGCTTTGCCCCAGGGCAAGCCCTGGTTCGTCGCTCCACTTGCATGTATTAGGCACGCCGCCAGCGTTCGTCCTGAGCCAGGATCAAACTCTCCGTGAAGAACTACATACTTCATAGAGAGCGTCACGATGCTCACACAAGGGGCTCCCTAGTACACAAGCGGGAACCCGGAGCATCGGACAGGGTACTTCTAATGACTCAATGACATGACCGTTAACTCTCACCACGCTGACGTAAGTGAGAAGGTCACATTCGAAACCTGGACGCACCAATCGTCCTGAGCCGAAGCTCAGTGGATCGGTGCACATGCTGTTGAGTTTTCAAAGACCGCCGTGCCGCTCAGGAGGGGACTCCTCCGTATGACACGCGCTGGAGCTATATGCTCTCAGTGCGGGGCGCGAAAGTATAGCGCACTCAGGCGCGGAGTGGAAGCTTGCCGCTTCCGCTCCCCGGTGCTGACCCTTTCGCTTGGTCTGTCCGGGCGGCCCGTCCTGCGCCGCGTCGAGAACTATACAGATGCCTCTCAGAGATGCGTCCACGGTGTGAAGAACCGGCGAAAGTCCCCGTACTGACGGGCTTTTTCGCCCCCTGGGCAGTGTTCTGACGGGCATTTTGAGTCGGTTTTGGCGCGTAGACGCTCTCTTCCGCAGGGGCGAAGTTCTGGGAAAACCAGCTGTGACGGGCATTTCTGCCCGAAAGAAATTTCTACGCGTGCATCGCGACCGTGTTCTCACGCCTCCAGGAGGGGATTCGGGGCAGTTCGAGGGGAAGAAGCAGGCCGTCGGCTCGAGAGCACCGGCGCGGCGGTGCGCCCGCGGCCGCGCCGGCCCGTGCGCGAGCGGCGGCGCTCGCCCGTGCGGGGGCGCCCGCGTATGCGCGCGCGGGGCGGGGCGCGCCGATCAGCGCGAGGAAGCGACGCGCATCGCGTCGGCTTGGTCGCGCATGCAATCGCGCCGCATCGCGTCGCGCCATGCGGCGGGTGAGCTGCACCCCGTGAAGATCGGCGGGCGTGGCGGCGGATGCCGCGGCGCCTGTTCCGATCAGAAGGCGGCCGTCGGTGCGATGCACCCGGCCGTCAGCGGCGGTCTCCAACTGCAACATGTCGCAGGAGACCGCCATCGCTCGCTCAGTTCCCCCGCAGGCGGACGAAGCGGCGCTTGCCGAGCTGGAGGACACGTCCGTCCAACTCGCTCGCGGGCCGATCGAGCGGCTCGGCCGCAAGCGGCTCGCCGTCGAGCTTGACCCCGCCCTGTCTCAACTGCCGCCGCGCCTCCGAGCTGGAGACGCCGAAGGCGCTGGCGAGCAGGGCCGGCAGGTGGACTCCCCCACCCCCGCCGTCGTCCAAGACGGCATGTGGCATCTCGTCCGGTGGCCGGTGCTCGAGATGGACGCGGTCGAACTGCGCCTCGGCCGCGACGGCGGCCGGGTCGTCGTGGAAGCGCGCGACGAGCGTGCGCGCGAGGGCGCGCTTGGCGTCGCGCGGCCCGAGGTCGGGCGGCGGCGGCTCGCCGAGCAGCAGCTCGTACCAGGTGCCGAGCGCCTCGTCGGGCAGGCGCAGGGTCTTGCCGAAGATCTCCTCCGGCGGCTCGGTCACCCCGATGTAGTTGCCGAGCGACTTCGACATCTTTCTGACGCCGTCGATCCCGGGCAGGATCGGCATCGTCAGGATCACCTGCTCTGGTTTGCCGTAGGCGCTCTGGATGTCGCGCCCGAGCAAGAGGTTGAACTTCTGGTCGGTGCCGCCAAGCTCGACGTCGGCGTCGACGGCGACGGAGTCGTACCCCTGCAGCAGCGGATACAGCAGCTCGAGGATCGAGATCGGCGCGCCCGTCGTGTAGCGCTTGGCGAAGTCGTCTCGCTCGAGGATCCGCGCGACCGTGGTCGTGCGCGCGAGCCTGAACAGCTCCTCGGTGCGCATGTCGAGCCACTCGCCGTTGCGCCGGACCTCCAGCCGGTCCGGGTCGAGCACCTTCAGCGCCTGCTCCTGGAACGTCGTCGCGTTGGCGTCGATCTGCTCCCCGGACAGGACCGGCCGCGTGCTGGAGCGCCCGCTCGGGTCTCCCACCCGCGCCGTGTAGTCGCCGATGATCAGCACCACCGTGTGCCCCAGGTCCTGAAACTCGCGCAGCTTGCCGAGCACGACCGTGAAGCCGAGGTGGATGTCTGGGGCGGTCGGATCGATCCCCAGCTTCACCCGCAACGGCCGTCCCTCGCGCGCGGCCTCCTCCAGCTTGCGCTGCAGTCCGCCCGCGGGCAGGCAGTCGACCGCGTTGCGCGCCAGCCATGCGGCCGTCGCCGCGGGCGTGGAGGTCTGGGTTGCCATGGACCCCCAATGCTAGACTGAAACTCCCGGTGAGGCCCTTGTCGTCAGGCCTGCCACATCGGCGAGACGCCCTCAGAGCACACGGGGACGTGCATCGCCGACACGACACATGAGCTTCGACGGGAACACACCCAAGCCGGGCCGCAGCCGCCCCAGGCTGCCCCGCCTCCGCCGCCGGCGGCGGCGCGAGGGCAAGCCGAAGATCAAGAAGCTGCGGCTGCTCTCGATACTCTTCGGCCTCTCGCTGCTGGCGACGGTCTCGACGGTCTTCGGAATGATGATGGCGGTCGCATCCGACCTGCCCGACCTCGAGAACAGACAGCAGTACAAGGACAACAAGCACAACTCCGTGCTGCTCGACTACCGCGGGCGCAGACTCGGGATCCTCCAGAACAACGACAACGTCGTGCTGGTGACCGACAGACAGATCGCGCCCGCGATGAAGCACGCGATCATCGCGATCGAGGACAAGCGCTTCTACGAGAACGCCGGCTTCGACCTCAAGGGCATCGCGCGCGCGGTCGTGCAGGACGTCACCAGAGGCGGCGCGGTGCAGGGCGCCTCGACGATCACGATGCAGTTCGTCAAGAACGCGCTCGAGGCGCAGAACAGACGAACGCCGTTCCAGAAGCTGAAGGAGGCGGCGCTCGCCTACCACCTGACGCGGCAGTGGTCGAAGACGAAGATCCTCACCGAGTACCTGAACCAGATCTACTTCGGCAACGGCGCGCACGGGATCGAGTCGGCCGCGCGCGTCTACTTCGGCAAGCGCCACGCCTTCGGTGAGGCCGGCGGCTGCGGCACGTCGAGAATGAACATGTGCGCCGCGCAGCTGACGACGCCCGAGGCGGCGATGATCGCCGCCGTCGTCGCCTCGCCGAGCCTCTTCGACCCGATCCAGAACCCTGACAACGCGAAGGCGCGGCGCGATCTCGTGCTGCGCTACATGCGCGACCAGGGCTACATCACGGCCTCCGAGTACGTCGAGGACATCGCCGATCCGCTGCCCAAGCAGGAGGACCTGACGCCGCCGCAGGAGACGTCGGAGTCGCCGTACTTCACGAGCTGGATCCGGCAGCAGGTCGTCGACCACTTCACCGCGTTCAGAGCGTTCAACGGCGATCTGCAGATCACGACCTCGCTCGACCTCGACCTGCAGAGAGCGGCCGAGGACACGATCAACCAGATGCTGCCGCCGGACTCCGGGCTGCCGTCGGCGTCGCTGGTCGCGATCGACAACCGCACCGGCGAGGTGCGCGCGATGGTCGGCGGCAGCGACTACACGACGCGGCCGTTCAACCTCGCGACGCAGGGGCAGCGCCAGCCCGGCTCGACCTTCAAGCCGTTCACGCTCGTGACCGCGCTCGAGAGCGGCATCTCGCCGGACAACGTCTACTCCTCGACGCAGAAGGAGTTCCCGGTCCCCGGGACCGGCGGCAAAGAGGCCTTCATCGTCAGAAACTACGGCGACGCGTACGCCGGCTCGGCCTCGCTGCGCAGCGCCACGACGACCTCCGACAACTCCGTCTACGCGGAGGTCGGGATCCAGGTCGGGACGAGAAAGATCGCCCGCACCGCCAGGAAGCTCGGCATCCGCACGCCGATCTCGACGAACCTCGCGATGACGCTCGGCGGCCTCAGAGAGGGCGTCACGCCGCTCGACATGGCGCATGCCTACCAGACGATCGCGACCGGCGGCAAGCGCGTCTGGAACGACGACCTCGGCGCACCCGACCGCGGCCCGATCGGCATCCACATGGTCAGAGACGGCGACGGCAAGATCATCGAGGACAACCGCAGATCGCTCGACGCCAAGCAGGTGATCGACCCCGCGATCGCGGCCGAGACGAGAGCGATCATGGAGTCGGTCGTCTCCTACGGCACCGGCACCAAGGCGCAGGTCTCCGGCACGGTCGTCGCCGGCAAGACCGGCACGACCGAGAACTACGGCGACGCCTGGTTCGTCGGCTGGAACGACCAGCTGACGATCGCGATCTGGGTCGGCTACCCCGACAGACTGATCCCGATGCTGACCGAGTACGCCGGCGAGCCGGTCGCGGGCGGCACCTACCCGTCGCTGCTGTTCCACAACTTCCTCACCTCCGCGCGGGCGATATTCGACCAGCGCAGAGCCGAGGCCGAGGCGCTGAAGGCAGGCGACGATCCGGCCGACGTCGAGGTCGAGTCGACCGACGACGGCTCGTCCGACGACGAGCTCTACACCGCGCCCGACACCGGCGGCGGCGACACCGGCGGCACCGCCGCCGGCACGCCCGACGACACCGGCGCCGCGACCGACGGCGGCACCGACGGGACGACCGGCGAGACCGGCGGCGGCACGACCGGCGGCGACACCGGCGAGACCGACGGCGGCGGCACCGCGCCGCCCGTCGACACCGGTGGCGACACCGGCGGCGGCGACACCGGCGGAACGGACGGCGGCGGTGGCGGCACGGAGACGCCGGTCGCACCGCCGGACACCGGCGGCGGTGACGGCGGCGCCACCGAGGGCGGCGGCGCGGCCGCGCCGACGCCGTAGCGGGCGCGCTTCGTCGCCTCAGGTCCGGGGGTCCGCCCAGCGGCCTTTCAGCGCCGCGGCGCGACGTCGAGCCCGGGCGGCCACGGCTTCGAGACGCAGCGGTTGCCGCGCTCGCAGAAGCGCCACGGCAGCTCGGCCGCCTTTCTGATCCCGATCCGCGTGCCGGCGACCAGCTGCGGCGCCGGCCGGCCGGCGGGGCGCGGCAGGATCCGCAGCGGGTCGTCGACGAGGTCGATCTCGTTCTGCTCCAGCTCGATCGCGAGCGCCTGCGTCAGCTTCCCGGGGCCGGAGCAGAGATCCTCCGGCCGCATCAGCCGGCGGCGGTGGCGCATCGGCTCGATGCCGTCCAGCGGCTCCAGCGCGCGGATCAGGACCGCGGCGCCGACGCCCTCCGGCTCGCAGACCGCGTTGACGAGCGCGTGGATCCCGTAGGAGCGGTAGACGTAGGCCTTCCCGGGCGGGCCGAACAGCGGCCGCGTGCGCGCGGTCAGGCCGACGTAGGCGTGGCAGGCCGGCTCGGAGTCGTGGTAGGCCTCCGTCTCGACGATCACGCCGCTGACGCCGTCGTGCTCCAGCACGCAGCCGACGAGGTCCTGCGCGACCTCGACGACCGGGCGGGCGTAGAAGGCGTGGTCGAGCGCGCGCGGCAGGGCGTCGCGCGGGGGTCTGGCGAGTCGCGCGCGCTTCGCGCTCACGCCAAGAGGGCGCGGGCCTTGTCGAGCTGCTCGCGCACGCGCCGCTGGCTCGTCCCGCCCTCGGAGTCCTTCGACTCCAGCCAGCGCTCGCCGCGCAGCACCTCGTAGTACTCGTCGTCGAGCAGCTCGGACTGCTCGCGGATCTCCTCCGGCGTCAGCTGCGTCAGCGTGCGACCGCTGTCGACCGCCTTCTTGACGAGGCCGGCGACGACGCCGTGGCACTCGCGGAACGGCATCCCCCTGCGCACGAGCAGGTCGGCGACGTCGGTCGCGGCGGGGAACTCGTCGCTGGCCGCCTCCGCCATCCGCTCGCGGTCGAAGACGATCCCGCCGATCATGCCGGTCGCGGCGGCGAGGCAGACCTCGAGCGTGTCGACGGCGTCGAAGAGATGCTCCTTGTCTTCCTGCATGTCCTTGTTGTAGGTCAGCGGGAGCGCGTGCATCGTGCCCTGGAGCGCGACGAAGTGGCCGGCGATCCGCGGCGCCTTCGCGCGCAGCAGCTCGGCCGCGTCGGGGTTCTTCTTCTGCGGCATGATCGAGGAGCCCGACGCCCACGCGTCGGAGACCTCGGCGAAGGCGAACTCGCTGCTGGACCACAACACGATCTCGGCGCCGAGGCGCGAGAGATGGGTCGCGCACGTCGACGCGGCGGCGAGGTAGTCGAGCACGAAGTCGCGGTTGGAGACGGCGTCGATCGAGTTCTCCGCGACGCCGGCGAAGCCCAGCTCGCGCGCGACCAGCTGGCGGTCGGTGTCGAAGTTGACGCCGGCCAGCGCGCCCGCGCCGAGCGGCAGTCTCGCCGTCGCGCGCTCGACCGCGGCGAACTTCTCGAGGTCGCGCGCGAGCATCCAGACGTACGCCAGCAGGTGATGGCTGAGGTAGACCGGCTGCGCCCGCTGCAGGTGCGTGTAGCCCGGCATCCTCCAGTCGATGTGGGCCTCCGCTGCCGAGATCAGCGCGCCCATCAGGCCCTTGATCGCCGTCTGCGCCGCCTGCGCGTGCGCGCGCGTGAAGAGGGCGACGTCGGTCGCGACCTGGTCGTTGCGCGAGCGGGCGGTGTGCAGCTTGCCCCCGACACGGCCGGCGAGCTGCGTGATCCGCCGCTCGATCGCCATGTGGATGTCCTCGTCGTCGGGCTCGAACGGGAACGAGCCGTCGTGCAGCTCCTGCTCGACGCTGTCGAGCGCGCGGAGCAGCGCGTCGCGGTCGTCGGCGCCGATGATCGCCTGCGCGGCGAGCATCTTCGCGTGCGCGCGCGAGAGGTCGACGTCGTAGGGGCCGAGGCGCCAGTCGAAGCCGATCGACGCGTTGAGCTGCTGGAAGACGGGGTGCTGGGGCTCGCTGAAGCGGGACATGGCGGCGAGTCTATGTGCCCAGCCTGAAACGCAGCATCGCCACCGGCGCGGTCTAGCTGGGCATTGTGAGGATGCCGCGCAACTCCTCGGCGACGCGCGCGACCTGGCCCTCGCTCATCGCCGGGAAGAACGGCAGCGCGATCGAGCGCGCCGAGACGTCCTCGGTGACCGGGAACTGACCCTCGCGGTAGCCGAAGCGCTCGCGGTAGAAGCTCATCAGGTGGATCGCCGGCAGGTACGGCTTGCTCTGGATCCCGCGCGCGGAGAGCGCGCGGATCGTCTCGTCGCGGTCGACGGCGCGCGGCAGCTGGACGACGAAGACGAACCAGCCGCGTCTGTTGCCGCCGGCGTCGTCGCAGGGCAGCGTCAGGTCCTCGATCGGATCGGCGGCGAAGGCGGCGCGGTAGGCGTCGGCGACGCGCTGGCGCTGCTCCAGCAGGAACGGCAGGCGCTGCATCTGCACGATCCCGACGGCGCAGGCGATGTCGGAGAGGCGGTAGTTGAAGCCGAGCCGGTCGTGGTCGAGCCAGCCCATCTCGGGCGCGCGGCCCTGGTTGCGCTCGGAGTCGATCCGCTCCTTCGTCGCCTGGTCGCCGATCGCGACCATCCCGCCCTCGCCGGTCGTGATCTGCTTGTTGGCGTAGAAGGCGAAGACGGCCGGATGGCCGCGGCCGCCGACGGGCGTGCCGTCGGCGTGGACGGCGCCGAGCGCCTCGCAGGCGTCCTCGACGATCGGCAGGCCGAGTCTTTCGAGCGCCGGCGTGTCGGCGGGGTAGCCGAAGATGTGGACCGGCAGCAGCGCGGTCGTGCGCTCGGTGACGGCCGCGGCGGCCGCCTGCGGGTCGAGGTTGAGCGTGACCGGGTCGATGTCGGCGAAGACCGGTCTGGCGCGCTCGTAGACGGCGGCGTTGGCCGAGGCGACGAACGAGAAGGGGCTCGTGACGACCTCGTCGCCGTCGCTGACGCCGGCGGCGCGCAGGCCGAGGTGGAGGCCGGCCGTGCCGCTGGAGACGGCGGCGGCATATGGGACGCCGAGCCGGTCGACGAACGCCTGCTCGAACTCGGGCACGCGCGGTCCCAGCGAGAGGTGGCCGGAGCGCAGCACTTCCAGCACGCGCGCCTCCTCCTCGGCGCCGAGGAAGGGCTTGGCGACGGGGATCACGTCGGTCTGCGGCTGTGTGCTCACGACGACGCGCGCCCGCTGCCGGCGGCGGCGTCGCGCGTCGGCGGCGCCAGTTCGCGGCCCGGCTGGACGGCGTACTCGAGCGAGTCGACGAGCGCGAACCACGAGGCGGCGATGACGTTCTCCGAGACGCCGATCGAGCCCCACACGTCGTGGCCGTCGGAGGCGTCGAGCAGCACGCGCGTGATCGCCTCGGTGCCCTTCGTCTCGTCGAGGATGCGGACCTTGAAGTTGACGAGGCCGGTGTCGCGCAGCTCCGGGTGGCTCTCGCCGATCGCCGAGCGCAGCGCGTTGTCGAGCGCGTGGACGGGGCCGTTGCCCTCGCCGGTGCGGACGTAGCGCTCGCCGTCGATCCAGATCTTGATCGTCGCCTCGGTCTCGACCTTGCCGTCGGCGCGCTGCTCGACGATCACGCGCCACGACTCGAGCGTGAAGAGCGGCTCGTACTGGCCCGACTCCCTCCGCAGCAGCAGCTCGAACGAGCCGTCGGCCGCCTCGAACTGGTAGCCGCCGTGCTCCAGCTCCTTGACGCGGTCGATCACGCGGCGGGCGGCGGCGTCGTCGAGCGTGATCCCCGCCTCCTCGGCGGCCGCCTGCACCGTGCCCTTGCCGCCCAGCTCGGAGATCAGCAGCTCGCGCGCGTTGCCGACGAGCGCCGGGTCCATGTGCTCGAAGGTGCTCGCGTCGGCCATCACGCCGGCGACGTGCATGCCGCCCTTGTGCGCGAAGGCGTTCTTGCCGACGTACGCCTGGTCGGCGTTCGGCGTGCGGTTGAGCAGCTCGTCGAGGTAGTGCGCCGTGTCGGTCAGCGTCGCCAGCTGCTCGGACGAGATGCAGTCGTGGCCGAGCTTCAGCTGCAGGTTCGGCACGATCGTCGTGAGGTTGGCGTTGCCGCAGCGCTCGCCGTAGCCGTTCATCGTCCCCTGCACCTGCGTCGCGCCGGCCTGCACGGCGGCGAGCGAGTTGGCGACGCCGACGCCGGCGTCGTCGTGGCAGTGGATGCCGATGCGCACGCCGGTGTCGGCGAGGTGCTCGCGGATGTCGGCGATCGCGGTCGCGATCTGGCCGGGGAGATGAGCGCCGTTGGTGTCGCACGGGACGACCGTCTCGGCGCCCGCCTCGGCGGCGGCGCGCAGGCAGCGCAGCGCGTAGCCGCGGTCGTCGCGCCAGCCGTCGAGCGCGTGCTCGCCGTCGTAGACGACGCGCTTGCCCTGCGCGACGAGGAAGGCGACCGACTCCTCGATCATGCGCAGGTTCTCGTCGCGGTCGACCTTGACGACCTTCTCCAGGTGCAGGCTCCAGGTCTTGCCGACGATCGTCGAGACCGGCGCGAACGAGTCGGCCAGCACGCGCAGCGCCGCGTCGTCCTCGGCGCGCGTGTCGCGCCGGCGCGTCATCCCGAACGCCGCGATCTGCGCGCTTGCGAAGGTCTCGCGCGAGAGCAGCTCGAACAGCTCCAGCTCCTTCGGGTTGGAGCTGGGGAAGCCGGCCTCGATCAGCTGCACGCCGAGCGCGTCGAGCCGGTGCGCGACGCGCAGCTTCTCCTCCGCGGAGAGCGACATGCCCTCCCCCTGCATCCCGTCGCGCAGGGTCGTGTCGTACAGCTCGATCGCGGTCATCGGATCGGGCGCTACGCGCTCTTCGCCGTGACCGGCACGATGTCGTTCCACGCCGCGTAGCGCTCGTCGCGCGCGTGCAGCGCGTCGTCGAAGACCTGCTGCAGGCGCTTGGTGATCGGGCCCGGCTCGCCGCTGCCGACGGGACGGTCGTCTATCTCGCGGATCGGCGTCAGCTCGGCCGCGGTGCCGGTCATGAAGATCTCCTCGGCGATGTACAGCTCCGCGCGCGCGAGATCTCTCTCGATCAGCTCGAAGCCCTCGTCCTTGGCGATCTGCATCACCGAGCGGCGGTTGATGCCGTTGAGGATGCCGCCGCTCTCGGTCGGCGTGTAGATCTTGCCGTCGCGCACGAGGAAGAGGTTCTCGCCGGTGCCCTCGCAGACGTTGCCCTGGCTGTCGAGCAGGATGCCCTCCTCGTAGCCGGCCTTGTGCGACTCGATCTTCGCCAGCACGCTGTTCAGGTACTGGCCGGAGGCCTTCGCGTGCGGGATCAGCGACTCGCCGCTGATGCGGCGCCACGACGAGACCTTGGCGCGGACGCCTCTGGTCTTGCCCTCGTCGCCGAGGTAGGCGCCCCACGACCATGCCGCGATCGCGACCTCGACCGGCGCGTCGAGCGGGTTGAGGCCCATCACGCCCGCGCCGCGGTAGATCAGCGGCCGGATGTAGCAGGAGGGCAGGCCGTTGGCGGCGATCAGCTCGTGGATCGCCGTCTTGATCTGCTCCTGCGAGTACGGCACCGGCATGTAGTAGAGACCGGCGGAGGCGAACAGCCGCTCGACGTGCTCCTGATTACGGAAGATCGCCGTGCCCTTCTCCGTCTCGTAGGCGCGGATGCCCTCGAAGACGCCGGTGCCGTAGTGCAGGGCGTGCGTCAGTACGTGGACCTTCGCGTCCTCCCAGGCGACGAGCTCTCCGTTCATCCAGATGAGGTCCGCTTGGTCCACGACTGCTCCTTACAGGTTGGTCAGCACGGCCTGGGCCGCTTCGGCAGTTGTCGCGCTGCCGCCCAGGTCGGCCGTGCGCAGGCCGTCGGCCAGCGCCCGATCGACCGCGGATTCTACCGCCGATGCCTCGGTCTCCATCGCGAAGCCGTGACGCAGCAGCAGCGCGGCCGACAGGAACATCGCCAGCGGGTTGGCGATCCCCTTGCCGGCGATGTCCGGCGCCGAGCCGTGGACGGGCTCGAACAGGCCCGGTCCGTCGCCGCCCAGCGAGGCGCTCGGCAGCAGGCCGATCGAGCCGGTCAGCATCGCCGCCTCGTCGCTCAAGATGTCGCCGAACATGTTCTCGGTGACGATCACCTCGAAGCTCGTCGGGTTGGAGACGAGCTGCATCGCCGCATTGTCGACGAGCACGTGCTCCAGCTCGATCTGCGGGAACTCCTCGGCGTGGATCCGCAGCACGACCTCGCGCCACAGCCGCGAGGACTCCAGCACGTTGGCCTTGTCGACGCTCGTCAGCTTCGTTCTCGTCGCCTCGAACGCCGTCCGCACGATCCGCTCGATCTCCTCGACGGAGTAGATCATCGTGTCCCAGGCGGTGTCGTCCTTGCGGCCGCGGTCGCCGAAGTAGAGGCCGCCGGTCAGCTCGCGCACGACGAGCAGGTTGGTGCCGTCGATGATCTCGCGCTTCAGCGGGCTCGCGTCGTACAGCGCCGGGACCGGGCGCACCGGCCGCAGGTTGGCGTACAGGCCGAGCGCCTTGCGCAGGCCGAGCAGGCCCTGCTCCGGGCGCGGCTTGCTCGGGTCGGTCGTGTCCCACTTCGGCCCGCCGACGGCCGCCAGCAGCACCGCGTCGGCGCCCTGGCAGGCGGCCGTGACCTCGTCGGTGAGGGCGGTGCCGTGGGCGTCGATCGAGACGCCGCCGAAGAGATGCTCCTCGAAGGCGAAGTCGCCGAGCCTGTTCAGCAGCTCGACCGTCGGCGCGGTGATCTCCGGCCCGATTCCGTCACCGGGGAGGAGTGCGATCGTCTTGGTCATCGTGTCCTTGGTCTGAGCGCTAGAGCGCGGTCGTGACGGGGCCGGAGCGCTCGCGCTTCTGCTCGTAGGCGGCGAGCGCCTCGTCCTGCTGCAGCGTCATCGCGATGTCGTCGAGGCCGTTGAGGAGGCGGTGCTTGATCTGCTCGTCGATCTCGAACGACGCCGTGCCGCCCTCCCAGCGCACCTCCTGCGCGGCGAGGTCGACCTGGACCGAGTCGGAGGCGGCGATCGCCTCGACGTCGGTGCGCGCCAGCTCGATCGGCAGCAGGCCGCACTTGGTGCAGTTCGATCTGAAGATGTCGGCGAAGCTCTCGGCGACGATCGCCTTGAAGCCGTAGTCCTCCAGGCCCCACGGCGCGTGCTCGCGCGAGGAGCCGCAGCCGAAGTTGCGGCCGGTGACGAGGACCTGGTTTCTCGGCAGGTCCCAGCCGTCCTCCTTCGCCCAGTCGTAGAAGAGGTACTCGCCGAAGCCGGTGCGCTCGACCCGCTTGAGGAACTGCTTGGGCATGATCTGGTCGGTGTCGACGTCGTCGCGCATCAGCGTCGACACTCTCGAGGTGATCGTCTCGAACGGTTCCATTGATCAGCTCCAGGTGCGGATGTCGACGAAGCGGCCTTCGATCGCCGCGGCTGCGGCCATCTGCGGCGAGACCAGGTGGGTGCGCCCGCCGCGGCCCTGACGGCCCTCGAAGTTGCGGTTCGAGGTCGAGGCGCAGCGCTCGCCCGGGGAGAGCGTGTCCGGGTTCATGCCGAGGCACATCGAGCAGCCCGCGACGCGCCAGTCGAAGCCGGCGGCGCGGAAGATCTCGTCGAGCCCCTCGGCCTCGGCCTGCGCCTTGACCTCCTGCGAGCCCGGGACGACCATCGCGCTGACGGTCGACGCCACCTTGCGGCCCTTGACGACCTCGGCGGCGGCGCGCAGGTCGCCGATGCGCGAGTTGGTGCAGGAGCCGATGAAGACGCGGTCGAGCGTGATCTGCTCGATCGGCGTGCCGGCCTCCAGGCCCATGTAGTGCAGCGCGCGCTCGTGGCCCTCGCTCTGCGGCTGCGGCACAGCGCTGGCGACGTCGGTGACCATGTCCGGAGCCGTCCCCCAGGTGACCTGCGGCGAGATTCTGCTGGCGTCGATCACGATCACCTTGTCGAACTCGGCGCCCTCGTCGGTTCTGAGCGTGCGCCACTGCTTGACGGCCTCGTCGAAGTCGGCGCCCTGCGGCGCGGCGGGGCGGCCCTTGACGAACTCGAAGGTGGTGTCGTCGGGCGCGATCATGCCCGCGCGGCCGCCGCCCTCGATCGTCATGTTGCAGATCGTCATGCGGCCCTCCATCGAGAGCCCCTCGATCACGGGGCCGGCGAACTCGACGACGTAGCCGGTCGCGCCGTCGGTGCCCATCTGGCCGATCGTGTGCAGGATCAGGTCCTTGGCGGTGACGCCGAAGCCCAGTTCACCCTCGTACCTGATCAGCATGCTCTTCGGCTTCTTCTGCACGAGCGTCTGCGTCGCCAGCACGTGCTCGACCTCGCTCGTGCCGATGCCGAAGGCGAGCGAGCCGAAGGCGCCGTGCGTGGCGGTGTGGGAGTCGCCGCAGACGATCGTCATGCCCGGCTGCGTGACGCCGAGGTTGGGGCCTATGACGTGGACGATGCCCTGGCGCTCGGAGCCGAGCGAGTAGACCGGGACGCCGAACTCCTCGCAGTTCTTCTCCAGCGTCTGCACCTGGACGCGGCTCAGCTCGTCCTTGATGCGCGCCGCGACCGGGGTGCCGTCCGTCGGCGTGTTGTGGTCG
Organism: Conexibacter sp.; assembly: GCA_035473605.1. GTDB lineage: Bacteria > Actinomycetota > Thermoleophilia > Solirubrobacterales > Solirubrobacteraceae > Conexibacter. Next base: position 6,117 of record DATIOB010000391.1, on the reverse strand, counting down.
GCGGTCGCGAGCGTGCGGTCGGGCCGGCGGACTCTGCGGCCGGCCATGCGGAGCCCGTCGAACGCCTGCGGGCTCGTCACCTCGTGGACGAGGTGGAGGTCGACGTACAGCAGACCGGGGGCCACCTCGTGGGCGGCCCAGATCTTGTCGAACAGGGTCGTGGGCATCGGTGTCGTTGCTCCTTGGGCGGTAGGGGCGGTGGGACGTGCTCGGGGGGTCTAGCTGCGGCGCAGTCCGGCGGAGACGATCGCCAGCAGCGACGCCTCCCCGGGGCCGGGGTTCTCGAAGTGGTGCGGAAGGTCGGCGTCGAACGTGACCGTGTCGCCGGCCTCCAGCGCGTAGGTGGCGCCGTCGCAGTGCAGCACGAGGCGACCGGACTCGACCAGCGCCGTCTCGCGGCTGCCCGGCTCGTGCACGGGCGGATCGCCGGGGCCGCCGGTCGCGGTGCCGCCGTCGAGCACGTGGCGCGAGAGCTCGGCGCGCTGGCCGGGCAGCGGCGGCGTCAGCACCGCGTAGCGGTGGCCGGAGGCGGTCGTCGGACCTCTGCGGCGCTCGTCCTCGCGGACGATCGTGACCGAGCCGGCCTCGTCGAGCCGCAGCAGCTGCGACAGGCTCAGGTCGAGCCCGCTGGCGATCCGTGCGGCGACCTGCAGCGTCGGGCTCGTCTCGCCGCGCTCGACCTGCGAGAGCATCGGCGCCGAGACGCCGGAGCGCTCGGCGAGGTCCCGCAGCGAGAGATCCATCGCCTCACGCAGCGCGCGCACGCGCGAGCCGATCAGGGCGACGGAGCTGGCTTCGACGGTGGCCATGGTCGCCTGTACGTTATCACGTACAGGCGACTGACATGGCTTCTACTTGACGACGATCGTCTGCTTCATCACAGACGCGTGGTACGTGCAGAACAGTCTGTACGTGCCCTTCACGCTCAGCGTTCTCGCGTAGGTGATGCCGGCGGTCGCCGTCGGCGAGGTGAACTTCTTCACGCCTCTCGGACCCGATCTGAGCTTGACGTCGTGGGGGGCGCTGTTCGCCGAGTCCCACTTCCAGACGATCTTCGTGCCAGGTCTGACGGTCAGTCTCGCGGGCGTGTAGGCGTAGTCGATGACGCCCACCGTCTTCGTCGCGCCCTTCTTCGCGACGCCCTGGGCAGGCAGCGCGAAGACGGCCGCCAGCAGGACGACGGGAACGAGCAGGACGGTGAGGCGACGGGACATGGGAGCTCCTTACTTCTTCTTCGGGCCTGTGTAGTGGACGAGCGGCGTGATGCCCTCGAACGGCGGATGGGAGTGCTGCACCCAGGCCGCCTCGTGCGTTCTGTCGCCGAGCCAGTTGACGGCGGTGATGTACGCGCTGTTGTCGATCGGGATCTCACCTCTGAACGGGCACGGCTTCAACGTCGCCCCGGTCAGCGGCAGCGTCTTCTGGACGCCGACGTTGCCGGAGAAGCAGTTGTCGGTGTTCGTCCCCCGGATCGTGCCCGGGTAGAAGAGGTCGTAGTTGTTGAGATCGGTGCCGTCACGGCCGAAGACGTTGTCGGTCACGGTGATCCCGCGGATCGCCGCCTCGTCTCTGTCTCTCAGCTCGATCGCGTCGACGGCGCCGATGCCGACGAGGAAGTGACCCCAGACGCGGTTTCTCTCGATCGTCGTGTTCTGGCTGCCGTACAGCAGCACGCCCGAGCCGACCGGGTAGGAGAGGCCCTTGGCGCCCTGGCGGACCTCGAACGGCGCTCCCCGGAAGTAGTTGAAGTTGTTCCAGAAGATGTCGTTGTCGACGATCACGTTCTCGTCGGCCGGCGGGTACTTCTCCGAGTCGAGCGCGTTCGGGACGATGCCGAGGCCGTTGTTGTACCACTGCGACTTCGTGATCGTGGTGTACCGCATGTTGGTGCCCGAGAAGCCGAGCTGGTTGCCCCACGCTTTGACGTTCTTGACGACCGAGCGGATCGGCTTGCTCTGCGGCGGCGTCTCGCCGATGTAGTAGCCGGCGTCGTTGTTGTAGAACGCCTCCGAGTTCGACATCTCGCCGCCCTTGGAGTGGAAGGCGTAGATGCCGTACGTCCCGCCCCAGCCGGCGACGAGGTTGGTGAACTTGTAGCCGTTGACGCGGATCGCGAAGAAGCCGTTGCCGAGGTAGTCGCGCGCGTAGAAGCCGTTGATCGTGACGCCGTCGGCGCCGTTGACCATCACGCCGTTCTGCCGCTCGGCCTTGCTCAGCGAGGCGAGCGCGAGGACCGTTCTGCGCGGGTTGCCCGGCGAGCCGATCAGCTTGATGTTGTCGTGTCTGTGACCGCTGATCGTGACGGTCTCTCTGTACGTGCCGGGCGGGACCTTGACGGTGTCGCCGGGCAGCGTCTGGTCGACGGCCGCCTGGATCGTCGGCGAGCAGTTCGGCTTCTTGGCGCCTCTTCTCGCGCTTCTGAGCGCCTTCGCCTGCTTGACGGTGCAGACCTTGAAGGTCTTGCCGCCGCCGGGACGGGGCTTGACCTTGCCGGGGCTGGCGGGGCCGGGGTAGTCGGCCGCGACGGCCGCTGTCGGCACGGTCAGCGCGAGCGCCGCGGTGGCGACCGCGACGCGCGTGAGCCGGGTGGTGAGCCGCATGCACTGCTCCTCTCGTGTGCGTGACCCGGTCATGCCGGGTCGACGATGTACCAGCCGGTCATCCCGGCGTCCTGGTGCGACATGACATGGCAGTGATACATCCAGCGGCCGGGGTTGTCCTCGGTGAAGCGGGCGGTGATCGTCTCGAACGGGCCGAGCGTCGGCGTGTCCGTGTAATTGACGCCGCCCTGGTCTCTCCAGCGATGGCCGTGGATGTGGAAGGTGTGGAAGTCGTTGTTGCCGCCGATCACGTGGAAGGCGACGTCCTGGCCGACCTTCGCGCGGTACGTCGGTGTGTTGCCCGCGTAGGCGTAGCCGTTGATGCAGTGCAGCACGCGGTTGAGGCCCGTCACCTCTGGCCCGAGCGAGTGGAACCAGACGATCTCCTCGACGTCCGGCGGCTTGACGCCCTTCTCGCGGATCACGATCGCGCCGAAGAGGCCGCGGAACGTGTTGAGCGTGTGGTTGGGACCGTGGTCGTGGTACGGCCAGACGCCGACGGAGTCGGGCGTCGCCTCCCACGTGTAGGTGAACTCCTCGCCGGGCGCGATGAAGCCGCCGACGCGCGTGAACGGGCCGAAGAACGAGCCGTCGTAGTCGGGCGTGTAGCGGACCCCGTGCGGGTGCATCGTGATCGCCTGGTTGAAGTGCGTGTCGCCGTTGCGGACGTGCACGACGAGCGTGTCGCCGACCTCGGCGTGCAGCGTCGGCCCCGGCATCGAGGCCCGCGCGATCGGCTCCGCGAAGCCGGGGCTGAAGAGCTGGTAGACGAAGGCGCGGAAGAGGCGCTTCTTCTTCTTTTGCGGGATCGGCGCGTCCATCCACTCGTCGCGGCCGCTGGGAGCCCAGTCCCACATCAGCGAGCGCGCCTCGATCCAGTACTCGCGCGCCTGGCCGCCGGGTTGCGGCTGCGGTGTCGGGTACTTGTCCCTGTCGCGCGGGTCGAGCGCGATCCGTCTCGGCCGTCTGACCTTCGACGCCGCCTTGTCGGCCGAGGCGACGGCGCGGGCGGTCTCCTTCGGGTCTCTGCCGACGGTGCCGGTCGCCGCGAGCGTGCAGAAGAGCGCGCTGGTGCCGCCGAGCGCGAGGAAGCCGCGGCGGTCGAGGCCGGCGAAGCGGGGCTGGGTCGACTCGGCCGCAGCGACCTGTGCGTCGAGGGCGCGCATCGCGTCGGCGGGCGCGGCTGCGCCAGGCGCCGGGGCGGCGTCGTGTGCGTCGGCATGCTGCTGCGCATCCCCGGCGGGGACGTCCTCTCGCGCGATGGGGACCTCGCGGGACGGCTCCGTCCCGCGCTCTCGCGGTTCCTCTTCCACGTCTTCCTCCAACTCCGTGCGACGGGGCTGTCGCACGCGTGCCATTGTGACCGGGCCGAGCGCGATGTGCGGTATCGCACGACGACCCACGTGCACTCTACGGTAGAAGCTGTACAAAAGTCCAGCCTTTGCGCGCGGCACTAGGATGGTCGGCGATGGCCACTGCGACGAAGGTGCGCCGAGCGCGCGGAGAGCGCCGCCGGCGTGAGCTGCTCGAAGCCGCGCTCGCGGTGATCGACGAGCGCGGCGTGCAGGCGACGACCCACCGCGCCGTCGCCGAGGCGGCCGGCGTGCCGCTCGCGACGACGACCTACTACTTCGAGTCGATCGACCACCTGCTGGAGGACGCGCTGCTGCTGTTCGTCAGCGAGGAGGCTGCGCGGCTGCGCGCGCTCGCCGACGCGCTGCGCGGCACGACCGCGACGCCGTACGAGATCGCCGAGCGGTTCGCGCGCGAACTGGCCGAGGGCTCGCCGTGGCCGGTGCCGCTCAAGCGCGTGCAGTGGGAGCTGTACCTCGAGGCGTCACGGCGGCCGAGGCTGCAGGCGGCGGCGCGGCAGTGCGTCGCGACCTACGTCGAGGTGACCGAGGCGGCGCTCGTCGCGGCCGGGGCTTCGCGCGCGCCGGAGGGCGCGCGTCTGTTCGTCGCGCTCGCCGACGGGCTGGGGCTGCACGGCTCGTTCGCGGCCGGGGATGCGGGCGGCGTGGAGGCGGGCGGCGATGAGGCGGGCGGCGATCCGCCCTCCGACCTCGCAGCGGCGCTGCTGGAGCTGTTCATCCCGTTCGCGATGGCGCCGCAGGAGCGCGCCGGCTGGGCGCGCCGGCTCGGGGCGCCGGCTGCGGGTGGAGCCGCGTCGGAGCAGTGATCGACCGTCCCGACGTGCTCGTGCTCGGCGCAGGCGGAGCGCTCGCCGAGCGCTGGATGCACGGTCTGCTGGCCGGTCTCGCGGAAGGAGCCGGGATCGACGCGCGCGCCGTCGAACAGTTCGTCGGCACCTCCGCCGGCGCGATCGTCGCCGCTCACCTGCTCGCCGGCCGCGCGCCCGAGCGTCCGGACGGCGCGGATGCGACGGATCGTGGCGCGGGTGCGGCAGATCGCGGCGCGGATTCCACAGATGCGGGCGCGGATGACGCAAAGTCCGGTGCGCTTGCGGCAGATGCGGGCGTGGGTGCCGCTGATGCGACAGATCCCGGCGCGGATACGGCAGACGCCGCCGCCGTGGAGGTGCGCGGGCCGGGGCGGGCGCGGCGGCTGCTCGGCGCGGTGCCGGGCGGGGTCGGCAAGGTCGCGCGGGCAGCCGGCGGACCGCTGGCGCCGTACGCGCTCGCGGCGACGCGGCCGCCCGGCTCGCTGCTGCGCGCCAACGTGCTCGGCAGGATCGAACCGCAGACCGCCACGCTCGACGAGCTGGGCCGCAGGCTGGCGCGCGACGGGCTGCATTTCGACGGACGGCTGCGGGTCGTCTGCGTCGAGCGCGAGAGCGGGCGGCGCGTCGTCTTCGGCGCGCCGGGCGCGCCGCGTGCCACGGTCGCCGAGGCGATCCAGGCGTCGTGCAGCGTGCCGTGGCTCTACCGCCCGGTCAGAATCGGCGAGCACGACTACGTCGATGGCGGCCTCTGGAGCCCGACCAGCATCGACGTCGCGCCCGCCGCGCGCGAGACGCGCGTGCTCTGCCTCAACCCGACCGGCAGCTCCGCCGGCGACGCCGCGCCGCACGGCGTGATCCGCACCACCTCGCGCTCGGCCGCGGCGCTCGAGGCGCTGACGCTGCGCCGCCGCGGCGCGGATGTGACGGTGATCGCGCCCAACCGCGCCGCCGCCGCGGCGCTCTCCGGCGGCTGGGTCAGCCAGGATGCCGACGCGCCGGCCGAGCAGGCGCTCGCCGCCGGCTTCCGCCAGGGCCTCGCGCTCGCGCGCGGCGACTGACGCGGACCTGTCGCGTTCTTCCAAGCCCGCGGAGAACCGTCGTCGTAGGCTGCCGGGCATGGACCTCTCCCCTGCCCAGGTGCTCGCGTTCCGTCTCTCGGCGCAGGGGGTCGGCGGCGACGCGGAGCCGCTCGCCGCGCTCGCGAGCTGGAGCGTGCAGGACTCGCCGGCCGGCACCGCCGCGCTCGCGCTCGCCGCGCGCAGCGACCGCTTCGAGCCCGGCGCGCTCGACCTCGAGCTGCACGAGCAGCGCACCGCCGTCGCGCTCTACAACCCC
>DATIOB010000390.1:0-6971 GCA_035473605.1 Conexibacter sp. | reverse complement strand
GTGCGCGGGGCGATCAGCTCGACGTCGATCGGCGGCATGTCGGCGGCCGTCTGGAGGCGGTAGTCCATCAGCCGCGTCGTCAGCTGGCGGCCGCCGTCGAGCACCGCGCCCTCGCTCAGCGCGAGCCCGAGCGAGTGGGCGACGCCGCCCTCGACCTGGCCCTCGGCGCCGGGCCGGTTGAGCACCTCGCCGACGTCGTGGCAGGCGACGACGCGGCGCACGATCACGCGGCCGGTCGCCGGGTCGACGGCGACGCGAGCCGCGCAGCAGTAGTAGACCGGGAACGGGAACGACGAGTACATCGCCCGCCCCCGCGAGCGCCCCGCCCCCGGCTCCGCGGGCCGCTCCGGCGGCTGCGGCGAGGCTTCGGCGGCGAGCGGCCGGCCGGCGGCCTGCGCGGCGGCGGCGAGGTCGGCGATCGGGACGCGCGCGGCATCGGCCTCCGCAAGCGGGTCGGCGTCCGGATCGCGCGCGGCGTCGGCGCCACCCTCGCGCACGGAATCGGCGCGATCCGGCGTATGCCACGCGAACCCACCGCGCAGCACGACCTCCTTCGCGGCACACCCCAGCCGCTCCGCGGCGTCCCCGCGCAGCCGCGCCGCCACCTCGGACGCCGCGGAGAGCGCGGCGCGGCCGGCGTTGAAGGTCGTCTGGCTGCCGAGGCTGCCGTAGTCGAACGGCGTCGCGCCGGTGTCCTGGTGCACGAGCGCGACGCGCTCGACCGCGATCCCGAGCGCGTCGGCGACCAGCGCCGGCAGCGCGACCGCGGCGCCGGAGCCGTTGTCCTGCGCGCCGCTGACGAGCGTCGCGCTGCCGTCGGCGTGCATCCGCACGCTCGCGCCCGAGGGCAGCGGGACGTTGCCCCACGTCCCGACCGCGAAGCCGACGCCTTCGAGCCAGTCGGCGCCGGCCGCGTCCACGGGCAGCGGCGCATCCGCGCGCGCCGCATCGCCGCCGCCCGCATCCGCGCGCGCCGCGTCAGAGCCCGAGCCGGAAGCCCGCATCACCTCATCCGCCCGCAGCAGGCAGTCGCGCGCGGTCGGGCGGACGAGGCGCTGGCCGGTCGGGCCGCTGTCGCCGTCGCCGACGAGGTTGCGCAGGCGGAAGGCGATCGGGTCGAGGCCGGCGCGGGCGGCGAGCGCGTCGGTGTGCTGCTCCAACGCCCAGCACAGCTGCGGGCCGGTCGGGGCGCGCGTCGAGCCCGCGGGCGTGCGCGAGGTGTAGACGGTGTGAGCCTCGATCGCGAGGTCGTCGATCCGGTACGGGCCGACGGCCATCAAGGTCGCGATCTCGCTCGCGGTCGGGCCGTGGGAGGCGTAGGCGCCGCTGTCGAGCACGAGCCGCGCGCGGCGGGCGGCGATCGTGCCGTCCGCGCGCAGCGCGGTCGCGAAGGTCATCGAGATCGGGTGACGCGTGAGATCGGGGACGACGAACTCCTCCGCGCGGCTCAGCACCAGCCGCACCGGGCGGCCGGCGGCGCGCGAGAGCGCAGCTGCATGCGCTTCGAGGTGGAAGTCGCACTTGCCGCCGAAGCCGCCGCCGAGATGCGTCACGACGACGCGCACGGCCGACTCGGGCAGTCCGAGCGTCAGCGCGACGCCGGCACGCGCGAGGAACGGCACCTGCGTCGTCGTCCAGATCGTGACCGCCCCGTCGCGCCAGTCGGCCAGCACGGCGTGCGGCTCGATCGCGAGCGGATGCGTCATGTCGGTTGCAAACGACTGCTCGACGACGGCGAACGCCGACGCGAACCCGGCCTCGACGTCGCCCTTCACGAGCGTCACGTGCGCGCAGTCGTTGGCGCTGCGCGTCTCCTCGCGGTCGATCGCATACGCGCGCCAGGAGGGGTGCAGCGGCACCGCATCAAAGGCCAACGCCGCCTCTGGGTCGAGCAGCGGCGGCAGCTCCTCCCACTCCGCGGCGATCAACCCCACCGCGGCAGAAGCCTGCTCGCGCGTGTCGGCCGCGACCGCCGCGACGATCTCGCCCTCGTAACGCGCGACCTCGTCGACGAACAGCGTGCGGTCGCGGACGCACATGCCGTAGCGCACGTCCGGCACGTCGGCCTGCGTCAGCACCGCGCGCACGCCGGGAGCGACCCGCGCACGCTCGACGGACAACGACCGCAGCCGCGCATGCGGCCGGCCGGCCAGCAGCAGCCGGGCGTGCAGCATGCCCGGCAGCTCCAGGTCGGCGGTGTAGCGCGCCCGGCCCGACGCCTTGACGGCGCCGTCGGCCCGCCCGCGGCGCGGAGCATCCACGCGCGGGCGGGCGGTCGGAGCGGTGACGGTCGTCTCGCTCATCGGATCGGGTCGCGTGCGACGGCGGCCGGATCAGCCGACGCCGTACTCCTTCGCCCACTTCGCCTTGAAGTAGGACTCGTAGTCGGGGCCGTAGATCGGCGCCGGCCCGGAGGCGAGCGCGTTCTCTCTCGTGATCACGTACGGCTCCATGAACGGCAGCGAGTAGTCGTCGTAGATCGCCTCGCCCTGGTCGATCGCGTCGCCGCGGGTCCACTCGCGCAGCGCCTGGTCCATGCCGACCCAGACGGGCAGCGCCCAGGCGTAGTCGGCGACCGCGTCGGCTCTGCCGGAGCGGATGTCGGCGATCGTCTCGGGGCTGGAGAACATGCCGGCGACGACCGTTCTGCGCTCGCCCGGCTGCTTGGAGGCGACCGTCTGCGCCATCAGCGGCAGGCAGAAGTCGCAGAGCGTCCACATGCCCGCGAGGTCGGGGTTCTGCTCGAGCGTCTGGCGGGTCGTGTTGAGCGTGTCCTGGACGGCGTTGGCGAGATCGAGGTCGTGCTTGATCAGCTCGATCCCGCCGGCCGCCTCGATGTCGTCCTTGAGCTGGTTCTCCTCGTTGAGGCTGGCGACGCCGACGGTCGGCGCCGTGATCGCGAACAGTCTCTTGGGGTCGGCCGTGCTTCTCTCGTCCATCGCTCTGAAGAGCCACTCGTCGAGCACTCTCGCGAGCGCGAAGCCGTCGATCCCGAGGTCGTTGACGTAGGGCGATCTGGTCGACGCCGAGCCCGTCCCGAACCAGGGGATTCTTCTGTCGCCGGCCTGCTTGACGGCCGAGCCCATCGGGCCCGGGTTCTGGCTGACGGAGAAGACGACGCTCGGGTTCTGCGAGACGATCGAAGTCGCGCACTGCGGGACCTTCTGCGCGTCGAAGTTCGGGTCGCAGACGTTGACTCTGTAGCCGAACAGGTCGCCGATCTCCTCGGCGGCCGCCTTGATCGCCTTGCTGGTGGCCGACTGGCCGGACAGCTGGATCACGCCGATCGATCTGCCGCTCGGCGGCTCGACCGGCTCGCCGGCGTCGGCCTCGCCGGCTCTGACGGCCTCGGCGGCCTCCTCGGGCGTGCCGGACCAGATGTAGCCGCCGGAGGCCTCGGCTCTCGGGGCCTCCGCCGGGGCGTCGTCGGCCGCGGCCGTCGTCTCGGCCGGAGCGGCCGTCGTGGCGGCGCCGGTGTCGGCCGCGTCGTCGTCGGACGACCCGCAGCCGGCGACCGCGAGACCCGCGACGAGCGCGAGCAGCACGGCCAGCGCGGCACGCCGGAGCCTGGTGCCGGCACGCCACGCCTCTACGAAGCGATGCATGAGATGTTCCGTCCTTTGTTGCGAACCGGTGCCGCCCCGGACAGGGCGGCACCCCGTCTCACTGCGTCACGCGGCGGCGGCGTACGACAGCCGCACCAGCGCCTCCTCCGTGATCTCCTCACCCGCGACGGTCCCCGTCACGCGGCCCTCCTGCAGCGCGATGACGCGCGTGCAGAGGCCGACCAGCTCCGAGTAGTCCGACGAGATCACGATCGCCGCCCGCCCCTCGGCGGCGATCGCGCGGATGAGCGAGAACATCTCCTCCTTCGCCCCGACGTCGACCCCTTGGGCCGGCTCGTCGAAGATCAGCACGCGCTCGGAGCGCTGCAGCCACTTGGCCAGCACGACCTTCTGCTGGTTGCCGCCGGAGAGGCGCCGCACCTCCTGCGCGTCCGACGGCGTGCGGATCGCCAGCCGCTCGATCATCGCGCTCGTCGCGCGGCGCTCGCTGGCGCGCCGCGGCAGCGGCAGCAGCCTCCCGGCGCGGTGGCGCCCGAGCGAGGCGAGCGTGACGTTCTCGCGCACGTCGAAGTCGAGCACGAGCCCCTCGTGGCGGCGGTCCTCGGGCAGCAGCGCGATGCCGGCGCGGATCGCGTCGACCGGCGTTCTCGCGCGCAGCGCGGCGCCGTCGACCTCGATCGTGCCGGCGCTCGGGCGGTCGGCGCCGAAGACCATCCGCGCGACCTCGGTGCGGCCGGAGCCGACCAGCCCGGCGATCCCGAGGATCTCGCCGGCGTGCAGGTCGAAGCTGACGTCGGCGACGCGCGGCGGGCGCGCGAGGCCGCGCACGCGCAGCAGCGGCGTGGCGCCGTCGGCGACCTGCGGGGCCGGCGGCGCTCTGCGCTCGGCCGCGGCGGCGGCGCTGCCGGCGATCGCCTGCACGAGCGTGCCCTCGTCGAGGTCGCTGGTCGCGCGCTCCAGCGTCACGCGGCCGTCCTGCATCACGACGACGCGGTCGGTCAGCGAGACGATCTCGCCGAGCCGGTGGGAGACGTAGACGACCGACTGGCCCTTGTCGCGCAGCCGCCGCACGATCGCGTGGAGGTGGCCGATCTCCTCGACCGTCAGCGAGACGCTCGGCTCGTCGAGCACCAGCACGCGCGCGTCGTGGTAGAGCGCGCGGGCGATCATCACGACGCGCTGCTCGACGCTTGAGAGGTCGCCGGCGTGCGCCTCGGGATCGATCTCGGCCTCCAGCTCGTCGAGCACGGCGGCGACCCGTCTGCGCAGCGGGCCGCGCGCGATCAGCAGCCCGGCGCGGCGCGGGTAGCGGGTCCCCAGCGCGACGTTCTCGGCGACCGTCAGCGAGGGGAAGTTGCCCAGCTCCTGGTGGACGAAGGCGAGCCCGAGCTTGTGCGCGACGTGCGGCGCGTAGCCGGCGGGGAGCGGCTGGCCGTCGATCAGCACCTCGCCCTCGTCAGCGCTGGAGACGCCCGCGAGGACCTTGATCAGGCTGCTCTTGCCGGCGCCGTTCTTGCCGACGAGGCCGAGCACCTCGCCGCCGTGCAGGTCGAGGTCGGCGTGGTCGAGCGCGACGACGCCGGGGTAGCGCTTGACGAGCCCGCGCGCGGAGACGACCGGCGCGCCGCTCACTGCTCGCTCCCGCCGCGCACCAGCCGCGAGATCAGCACCGCGGCGGCGAGGATCCCGCCCTGGATGATCTGCAGGTAGAGCGCGCCGAGCGCGGTGCCGAGCGGCGTGAAGACGCCGACGCGGAACATGCTCGAGCCGAGGAAGGCGGCGGCGTAGGCCGGCAGCAGCAGGCCGACGCCGGTGTTGGGGTTGGCGGCGGCCGCCTGCGAGGTCATCAGCACGCCGGCGATCGCGGCGGTCAGGCCGACGATCGCGAAGCCGACGGCGAGCAGCAGCCGCACGCGCAGACCGGAGAGGCGCGCGGCCTCGCGGTTGCCGCCGATCGCGTACATGTAGCGGCCGGGCTCGGTGTGGCGCAGCAGCACGTGCGCGATCAGCAGGACGGCGAGGCCGATGAAGACGACGTTGGAGAAGCCGAGGAAGGTGCCGTTGGCGATCTCGGTGTAGCCGGGCGCGATCCCCTCGAAGACGCTCTGGCTGTCGACGAGCTGCAGGCCGAGCCCGGTGAAGACCGTGCTCATCGCGATCGTGAGGATGAAGCTCGGCAGTCTCAGGTAGGCGATCAGCACGCCCTGGCCGGCGCCGAGCGCGGTGCCGATGCCGAGCGTGAGCAGGATCGCGACCCAGTAGTTCATCCCCTCGTACTGGGTCGAGAGGAGGACGACGACGATCGTCGCGCAGAGGCTGATGAGGCCGCCGACGGCGAGGTCGTACTCGTTCATCACGAGCACGACGGTGACCCCGAGCGCGACGATCAGCAGTGGCGCGCAGTCACGCAGGATCCCCTTCATCGTCAACGCGGTGAAGAACGAGTCGGGCCGCAGCAGGCTGAAGACGGCGAAGGTGATCACCATCGCCGCGAGCACGCCGTAGCGCGCCAGCACCGCGCGCACCTGCTGCGCCTGCGCGCGCTGCCCGGAGCGTCCGCCGCCCGCGCTTGGAGCCGGTTGCCGTCTCGCGGTGAGGTCCGTCGCCATCGCCCATTCCTCTCGTGCCACATGCCGAGCCGAGCGCGCCCGCCGACGCGCGCCGCCGCGCCGGGACCGAGCGCGGGCGTGCGCCATCGAAGGCGTCTCTGCTGTCTCCGTTCTCCTCCGACAGATGGGCGGGGGCGCGCGACCTGCGCGACCTGCCCATCACGGTCCGGGAGCGAGTCCCTGCGCGTCAGCCACGTGCGATCTGGGTGGGATCGGCTGGCGTGCGACCGTGGTGGGCACGCTAGCGATATGCGTGATCAAATGTCAAGAATCTCGTACCAATTGCCCGCGCGATCGGACCTCCGCTCCCCCAAAGGTGAGAGGTGGGGGCGGGCGCGTCAGGCGGCGAAGGCGGCGGCGATGCGCGTCGACGGGTGCGGCGATGCCGGCGGGCGCGTCAGGCGGCGAGGGCGGCGGCGAGGGCGCCGCGGCCGGTGACCGCGAGCTTCACGAAGGCGCTCGCGAGGTGGCTCTCGACCGTCTTCTCGCTGAGGAACAGCTCGGCCGCGATCGCGCGGTTGGTGTTGCCGCCGGCCGCCAGCTCGGCGACCTCGCGCTCACGCGCGCTCAGCGCGGCGGCGCCGTCGAAGCGACCGCCGCGGCCGCGGCGGTTGACGCGCCGCCCGATCCTCCGCAGCTCCCGGCGGGCCTCCCCGCGCAGCCGCTCGGCGCCGCAGGCGAGCAGCTCCGCCTCGGCCGCGCGCAGCTCGCGCGCGGCGCCGTCGCGGTCGCCGGCCGCCGCCAGCGCCCGCCCGGCCAGCAGCCGCGAGCGGCCCGCCTCCGCCGCCGCGCCCAG
>DATIOB010000389.1:0-3718 GCA_035473605.1 Conexibacter sp. | reverse complement strand
CGTGCAGATGATCTTCCAGGACCCGTACCAGAAGCTCAATCCGCGCATGAAGGTCGGCGCGATCGTCGCCGAGCCGCTGCGGATCCGCGGGATCCCGAAGCGCGAGCACGCCGAGCGCGTGGCGCGCGCGCTCGCCGACGTCTCGCTCGGCGAGCAGCTGCTCGACCGCCATCCGCACCAGCTCTCCGGCGGCCAGCGCCAGCGCGTCGCGATCGCCGCCGCGCTCGTGCTCGAGCCGGAGGGGCTGATCTGCGACGAGCCGGTCTCGATGCTCGACGTCTCCGTCCGCACGCAGATCCTCGAGGTGCTGCTGGAGCTGCGCCGCAGACGCTCGCTGACGCTGCTGTTCGTCACGCACGACCTCAGCCTCGCGTGGGCGATCTGCGACCGGCTCGCGGTGATGTACCTCGGCCGCGTCGTCGAGCAGGGGCCGGCGGCGCAGGTGATCGAGCAGCCGCAGCATCCGTACACGCGCGCGCTCGTCGACGCCGTGCCGGTGCCGCGGCCGGGCGGGGGAGGGGCGGCGCGAGCTGCTCTCCGGCGAGCTGCCCGACGCGGCGCAGATCCCCGCCGGCTGCCGCTTCCATCCGCGCTGCCCGCGCCGCTTCGAGCCGTGCGACCAGATCGATCCGCCGCTGCTGGCGGCCGGCCCCGGCGAGCAGCGCGCCGCCTGCCTGCTGCTCGACTCCGGCGGCCGCCCGCGCGCCGTCCCTGACCTCGACTCGACCTCGACCGAAAGCCGGTGATCCCGTGAACGCGACCAGACTCCCGCGGCTGCGCTACGAGGAGCACACCTGGCTGGAGCTGCGCGAGCTGGCGGCGCGCGACGACGTCGTGGTCGTGATCCCCGCCGCGACCCTGGAGGACCACGGCCACCACCTGCCGATCGACACCGACGTGCGGCTGGTCGAGGCGGTGACCGCCGGCGCGGTCGAGCGCTTCAACGCGGCGGGCGAGGCGAAGGCGCTGCTGTTCCCGACCGCCGTCCACGGCTACACGCCGCATCACATGGACTTCCCCGGCACGGTCACGCTCAGATGGGACACGTTCGTGCAGTCGCTCGTGCAGCAGGGCAGATCGCTCTGCCACCACGGCTTCGACCGGATCCTGATCGTCAACGGCCATGGCTCCAACGCGCCGCTGGTGAACATGGCGGCGCGGCTGATCAACCTCGAGCACCCGGGCGCGGTCTGCGCCTCCTCGTTCTACCTCCAGGGCGAGCGGGCGCAGGAGACGATCGCGCGCGTGCGCAGGTCGGCGCGCGGCGGGATGGCGCACGCCTGCGAGCTGGAGACGTCGATCTACCTCGCGCTGCGGCCCGACCTCGTGCAGATGGAGCGCGCGGTCGACGAGGTGCCGGCCGACTACACGGACAACTGGTGGATGGACTGGAGCGACGGGCCGCTCTCCTACACGCCGGCGTGGAGCGCGATCTCGCAGACCGGCGTCACGGGCGCCGCGACGCAGGCGACGGCGGAGACCGGCCGGGCGCTGCTCGACTGCGCCCACGAGGAGATCGCCGGCTTCATCGCCGACGTCGCGTCACTCCCGCATCCGATCGCCGTCGACCACCACTGAGGGCCGACGCAGAGGCGCCGGGAGCGGTCTCCTCAGCAGGGCACGAGGCCGAGCGAGCCGCCGCTCTCGCCGGAGAAGTCGGGGATCCAGCGGACGCACGTTCTGCTGCCGCCGCCATCGCCGCCTCCGCCTCCGCCGCCTCTGCTGGGCGGGCTCGCTCTCGTCGGCGTGCGCACGAAGACGCGGCGCGTATCGTTCGCTCTCAACCTGCCGGCGGCGACGTCCACGCGCAGGTCGGTCGCGAACTCGGCCCGCTCGCCGAGCCTCACGCGCACGGTCGCCGTCGAGCGTCTGCCGGGGGCGAGCGATCTGATCGTCAGCGCGCGCGGCGTCGCGCTCAGGCCGCGGACCTGCGCCAGTCTCACGCGGACGCGGCCGGTGGGGGCGTCGCCGGGGTTGGAGACCGTCACCTTGAGCGAGTAGCTGCGGTCGCTGCGGACCCGCTCCGGCAGCCCGCCCAGTCTCAGCGCGAGGCTCGGCTGCGCTCTCAGCTCCAGCGGGCCGACGTGGTCCCAGACATTCTGCGGGTTGCCGGGCTCGTTCAGCACGACGAGGGCGCAGTCGACCGGCAGGTTCGCGAGCCGTCGGTCCTCGATGCTGAACTGCTGGACCGGCTGGGTCCCGCCGCGCTTGCTCGCGTCGCCGCTCGCTGCCACCTCGGTCGGGCTGGCGAAGCGCAGCCAGCGGGCGCTCGTCTCGTCGGTGCGGGAGCTGAAGCCGGCCGCCGGAGATCCGTCACAGCCGGTCGCGGTGCGTCTGGCGACCAGCACGGTGACGAAGGCGCCGCCGTCGCGCGGGGCGCCGCGCAGCTCGATCGCGGCGATCAGGTTGCCGCTTCTGCGGTCATAGCCGACGCCGGCCGCGAGCAGGTCACGGCCCGCTTCCGGGGCGGTCGCGTCGCCGCCGGGATCTCTGCCGAGGGCGACGAAGCCGGCCTGCGCGGCGGTCGGCGCGAGCGCGCAGAGGCCGAGCGCCGCGAGCAGCGAGAGGACGGGACGGAACGACGACGGCATCGGTCACGACCCTAGCGCTCTGCCGGCGGCCACGTCCCCGCGGCGACCCTGCGCGCGAAGCGGCGCTGCTTGCGGCGGGCGCCGGCGAGCATCGGTCCGACGAGGCGCAGCCCGAGCCGCGGGCAGAGGTCGGCGACGCGCACGGTCGCGCCGCGGTGGGCCGGCATCGTCGTGACCGGCCGCGGTTTGTCGAGCAGCGTGCCGACGCGCTCGGCGACCTGCCGCGGCAGCAGCAGCGTGCCGACGAACGAGGCGGCGCAGCTCGGGTCCTCGAGCTTGTCGTGCAGCATCGGCGTCCAGATCCCGTCGGGGCAGAGGCAGGAGATGTCGACCCCCTTCTCGCCGGCCAGCCGCAGGTCGGTCAGCGTGCTGATGCTGAAGGCGATCGCGGCGTGCTTGGAGGCGGAGTAGACCGCCTGGCCGGGAGCGGCGACGATGCCGGCGAGCGAGATCACGTTGACGACGTGGCCGCTGCCCGCGGCCCGCATCGGCTCCAGCGCCGCGAGCGTCCCGTTGATCGTGCCGGTCGCGTTGACGTCGAGCGTCAGCCGCCGCTGCGCGTCGTCGTGCGTCCAGGCGGGGCCGGGGAAGAGGACGCCGGCGTTGTTGACCCAGACGGCGAGCGAGCCGGCCCACTCGACGGTCTTGCGGGCGGCGGCGCGGCAGGCCTCGTCGTCGCGCACGTCGAGCACGGAGGAGAAGGCGCTGCCGCCGATCTCCGCCGCGGCGGCCGCGACCGCGTCGCCGTCGACGTCGGTCAGGTGGACGGTCAGCCCGCGCGCGGCGAGCACCCGCGCGATCTCGAAGCCGAGCCCGCGCGCCGCGCCGGTGACGAGCGCGCCGCCCGCGCTCGCGCCGCTCATGCGACGCCGCCGCGCGAAGCCGCGCCGCCGAGGAGCGCGCCGCTCATGCGACGCCGCCGGCCGGCACCGCGTCGGCCGCCGCGAGGTCGTAGACGCCGTGGTCGGAGCCGAGCCCGCCGGCGACGATCCCAGCCACCGCGCAGCCGAGCCGCGCCGCCTCCTCGCGGCTGCGCCCCAGCCCCAGTCCGCGCAGGAAGCCGGCCGAGAAGGCGTCGCCGCAGCCGGTCGTGTCGACCACCTCGACGTCGTACGCCGGCACCTCGA
>DATIOB010000388.1:0-4670 GCA_035473605.1 Conexibacter sp. | reverse complement strand
CAAAGATCTACACCGGCCATGGAACGATCCTGAACGGCGGGCCGAGCGCGAAGGCGACGAAGAGAATCGTGGTCCCGAGAAGACTCGCTGCCTAAACAACAGAACTGACGGCCGCGCGTCTAGTAGGACACGATCGAGACGTCCCGGACGCGATCGGTCTCCGCCGACTCCGTACCGAATCAAGCGGTGAGCGCACCGCAGAGCGTCCAGCCGATCCCGACGCCGACCGCGACGATCGGCGACGTCTCTTGCACGAGAAGCCAGCCCACACCGGCTGCTGCGACGACGAAGTTCCCCACGACGATGCCGTACGCCATGACGGCTCGGGCGCCCCGGCGCATGAACCCCGCGGTTTGGTCTGGTGACGGCATCCTGGCCGCGCGTCAGGTGAGCGGCAGCGGACGGCGCGCGATCTCGGCGGCTTCCGATGCCGGCACGCCGAGCGCGCGCAGCACGCCTTCGGCGTGGTGCCGGTCGGCATCAGGACCGGTGGCACCGTCGAGAACCGCCCGGATCGTGCCCAGCAGCGCGCCGCCCGTGCCGTAGACGGCGAGCACGACGTCAGGGACCTCGAAGCGACCGGCCGCGACGCCGGCTTCGACGTCTCGGACCGCGCGCGGCCCGAGGGCGCGCATCAGCAGCCGATGCGAGAGGTCGAGGCGGACGACGAGGTTGCCGAAGGTCGCGTCCTCGCGCGCGAGGCGGACGAAGTGGCGGTGGGCGTACGCCACGATCGCGGCGGGGTCGTCGAGATCGTGCGTGATGCGGTCGACGAGCGCCCCCTGGCGCTCGGCGAGGTCGGCGAGGATCGCGGCGACGAGCTCGTCCTTGTCGGCGAAGTGGTTGTAGAACGAGCCGGCTCCGACATCGGCGGTGTCGGTGATCTCGGTGATGCGCGTCGCGTCCACCCCTTGCGCGGCGAACAGCGTGCGCGCCGCGTCGAGCAGGCGGGCGCGCGTCTGCGCCTTGCGACGCTCGCCGCGGTTGATCCTGTCCTCGGGCGCATCCGCTGACATGCAGCGCAACGATACAGTCCTGACGATCGCTACATGATTGAAGACTTCTTCAGTTCTGGATAGTGTCTCACCCACACGCGGGCACCGACCACCGGAGGAGATGCCGTGAGACTGCGCACGACCGCTGAAGGCCTGATCGCCGAGGACCCGAGCGAGGATCGATGGGTCCTCCTCCCCGACGAGCGCGATCTGCTCTCGTTCCTCGCCGACGGCGAGGCGGCGCGCCAGCGCGCCGCGGCCGCCTTCGCCGACGATGACGCGAAGGCCGTCGATCCGGCGCCGGCCGGGCTGCCGTTCCGGCCGCGGTCGCTGCGGGCCTTCATGTTGTGGGAGTCGCACGTGATCGATTCCAGCCGGATGCTCGTCAAGCACTTCTTCCCGGCGCCGGCGTGGAAGGCGGTCTCCACGTTCGAGCGCGTCACCGGGCGCACCTTTCCCAAGCTCAAGCCCAACGGCCGCTTCTACGAGGCGCCGACCTTCTACGTCGCCAACCACACCTCGATCCTCGCCGACGGGCAGCCGATGTGGTGGCCGTCGCACACGAGAGCGCTCGACTTCGAGCTCGAGCTGGCGTGCGTGCTGGCCAGGCCGATCGCCGACGCCACACCGCAGGAGGCGCTCGCCGCCGTCGGCGGCTGGATGGTGCTCAACGACTGGACCGCGCGCGACGTCCAAGCCGACGACGCACGCCGCAACGTCTTCGGGCCGGTGATCAAGGCGAAGTCGTTCGCGAACTCGCTCGGCAGCGACGTCATGACCGCCGACGCCGTCCCGGACTGGACGCGCATGACCGGCCGCGTCCGCGTCGACGGCGAGGTGTGGTGCGAGGGCACGACCTCCGGGCCGCAGCACGGCCTCGGTGAGATGCTCGCCTACGCCTCCGCGGGCGAGCGGCTCGACGCCGGCGACGTGATCTCGACCGGGACGATGCCCGGCTGCTGCGGCCTGGAGCTGGAGCGCTGGATCAGACCGGGCCAGACGGTGCAGCTGGAGATCGACGGCATCGGCACGCTGACGAACCAGATCTCCGCGGACGCCACGCCGATCTAGGAGCCACCGGTGGACTGCGACGTCCTGATCTGCGGCCTCGGGCCGGTCGGGCAGCTGCTGGCGCTGCTGCTCGGCGACCGCGGCGTCGCGACGATCGCGATCGACCGCGCGCCCGAGCCGTACACCCTTCCGCGCGCGGCCGTGATCGACGACGAGGTGCTGCGGATCATGCAGTCGGTCGATCTCGACCGGGCGATCCTCGCCGACGCCCAGGTCCAGCCGGGCGCGAGCATCGTGACCGCCGCCGGCCGGCCGGTCGAGGTCTTCCGCTCGCGCACCGGGCCGCTCGGCCACCCGCCGCTGGTCTCGATCAACCAGCCCTCGATGGAGCGCACGCTGCTCGCCGCGCTCGCGCAACGGCCGTCGGTGGAGGTGCGGCGCGGCGTCGCGCTCGACGTCCTCGACCGCCGCGCCGACCGCGTCGAGACCTTCGTGCGCCCGACCGGCGGCGGTCCGAGCGAGCGGATCCGCAGCCGCTGGCTCGTCGGCTGCGACGGCGCCGGCAGCGCCGTGCGCGCACGGCTGCAGGTCCCGTTCGGCGGCCGCACGGCTCCGCAGCGATGGATCGTCGTCGACGCGCTCGTCGACCGGCCCCTGGTGCAGGTGCCGCACCCGCACTTCGTCGCCAGCGCCGAGGAGCGGATCGTGACGCTGCCGATGTCCCCCGGCCGTCACCGCTGGGAGTGGATGCTGCGGCCCGGCGAAGACGCCGAGCCGCGCCTGCGACCGGAGGCGATCAGTCGCGCGATCGAACCATGGCTCGACGGCGAGACGGCCGAGATCGAGCGGGCGGTCGTCTACACCTTCCACACCCGCACGGCCAGCCGCTGGCGCGTCGGGCGCGCGCTGCTGGCCGGTGACGCCGCGCACGTGATGCCGCCGTTCGCCGGTCAGGGCTTCTCCTCCGGCGCGCGCGACGCCGCCAACCTCGCCTGGAAGCTCGCCGACGTGCTCGCCGGAGCGCCCGACGCCCTGCTCGACAGCTACGAGGCCGAGCGCAAGCCGCACGTCGCCGCGATGCAACGCCTCGCGACCACGATGGGCGGTCTCGTCCAGGCGACCGATCCACGCCTGATCCGCGCTCGTGACGCGCTGCTGCACACGTTCGACGGCACCCGCCTCCAACGCTGGGCCGCGACCAACGTCAAGCCGCTGCCGACCTACGGCGCAGGGGCCTTCGCGCAGCGCCCGGCGCGGATCCCGACTCGTCGCACGGGCGGGACGCTGTTCCCTCAGTCCGACCGGCTCGACGACCGGCTGCCGCGCGGCTGGGCGGCCGTCGCCGTCGACGACCTCGCCGCCTCGCTGCTGGCCGAGGAGGGGCTGCCTGTGCTCGACGCGGGCGCCGACGGCACCTGGCTGCGTCAGCGCGGCCTGACGTGGGCGCTGCTGCGCCCCGACCGGTTCGTCTTCGGCGCCGGCCGCGCCGAGCAGATCGGCCCCGTCTGCGCGGCCTGGCGCGCGACCGCCGCGCCTGCGGGAGCGCTCGCGTGATCGCGCTGATCGGCGCCACCGGGCGTGTCGGGCGCCACGTCGCCGAACGGCTCGCGGCGACGGACGTCGAGGTCCGCGCGCTCGTGCGACGCCCGGACGCGGCCGACCTGCCGGCGGCGCTCGTCGCCGCGGACCTGACCGACCCGCCGGCCGTCCGTGCCGCGCTCGCCGGCGCGGAACGGCTGCTGCTCATCACGCCCGGCGGTCCCGCGCAGGAGCAGCTCGAGGCGACCGCGATCGACGCCGCGACCGCCGCGGGCGTGGCGCGCATCGTGAAGCTCTCCGGCGGGGCGCCGACGCTCGGTCCCAACGGCGTCACCCCCACCTCCGTCGGCCACTGGCGCAGCGAGCAGCGGATCGAGCGCGCGGGACTCGGCTTCACCTTCCTGCGCCCCTCGTTCTTCATGCAGAACCTGCTGGAGACCGTCGCGCCGCTCGCCGCGCGCGGCGGGATCGTCGTCGACCCGTTCGCCGGCGCGCCGATCGCGATGGTCGACGCGCGCGACGTCGCCGCCTGCGCCGCCGCGGCGCTGCTGGACCCGGCGCCGACCGACCAGGCTTGGCAGCTGACCGGACCGCACCCGGTGACGCTCGCTCAGATCGCCGAGCACCTCGGTCTGCGACGCCGCTCGATTCAGCCGCGGCTGGTCGGCCGCGCGCTCGCGCGCCGCGGCGCCGATCCGCATGCCGTCGACCACGCGGTGCGGATGGCGGCGTACTTCGCCGCCGGCACCGACGGACATCCGACCGATCACGTGCGGCGCCTCACCGGCGCCGCGCCCCGCTCGATCGAGTCGTTCCTCGACGAGCACGTCGACCAGTTCGCGCCCGCCACGCCGCTGGCGCGGGCGCTCGCACACCACGCCACCAAGGAGACCCGCTGACGATGGTCACCCGCGTCGGACACATCGCCCTCCACGTCGCCGACCTCGACGCCGCCGTCGACTTCCAGCAGCAGGTCCTCGGCATGGTCGAGACCGAGCGGCTCGCCGGCGTCAGCTACCTCACCTGCAACGAGCGCCACCACGAGCTGATCCTGATCCAGGCCGCGCACCGCCGCGGCTACGACCACCTCGCGCTCGAGGTCTCCGACGCCGCGACCCTCGAACC
>DATIOB010000387.1:0-3143 GCA_035473605.1 Conexibacter sp. | reverse complement strand
CGCCGAGCCGCGTGCGCACGTCGCCGGTCAGCTCCAGCACCGCGCCGCGCCCGCGCAGCCCGCTGACCGCGATCCGCGCGCGGCTGGCCGGCAGCGCCGCCGGCAGCCGCAGCGTGAGGCTGCGGATCCGCTCGCCGCCGGGCGCGTGGATGCGCGCGTGCAGGCGGGCGGCGCGCGGGGTGAGGTGCACGATCAGCCGCCCGCGGCAGCGACGTGTCGCGGCCGCGCCGACGCGTCTGCACGCGACCGGCTGCTGGAGTCCCTGGGCGCCGACCGGCGGCGGGTCGGAGTTCGGCGGGGTCGAGGCCGGCGGCGGGGCCGGGATCGTCGGTGTCGTGGGCGTGACCGCCGGCTCCAGCTCGGCGCGCCAGCGCAGGTCCTGCGTCGCCGTGTCGCTCGCGCTGACGACGGCGTCGGCGGGCAGTCGCACGCGGAAGCGGAAGAGCCGCCGTTGGCCGCCGGGCAGCGGACCGGCCGCCAGCACCGGAGCGCCGTCGGCGGGGAAGTCGGCGAGCGTGCCGGACCACAGCTCCTGCTCGGCGGCGAAGTCGTCGCAGGAGCGGGTCGGGCCGGGCGCGGGACCGGCTGCCGGCGCCGAGCCGCCGGCGACCTCCATCAGCAGTCTCTGCGCGAGCGGGCCGTCGACCGTGCCGCTCAGCTCCAGCCGCGTCGCCGTGCCGCCGCGCGCCGTCAGCGCGATGCAGCGCTCGACCGGCGCGGCGCCCGGCTGCATCCCCTGCAGCGTGAAGAGCGGTCCGCCCTCGTCGAGCACGATCGACGGCGGCTCCGACGGCGTCGTCGTCGTCGCGAGCGCAAAGGCGGTGACGCCGCCCGCGAGCGCGAGCGTCGCGGCGGTCGCGAGCAGTCGTTGGCGGCGCGTCATCGCGCGCCTTCGGCGAGCGGGTGGCGGCGGCGCGTCATCGCGTGCGGGGGATGCGCGCGCGGCGCGCGCACGTTCATCGCGCGCCTCTGCTGCGCGGGCGCCAGATCAGCCACAGCGCGATCGCGGCGAGCAGCGCGGTCGCACCGATCGTCACGGCGGCGCGCGACAGCTCGCCGCGCAGCGGCGCCGCGAGTGCGCCGACGCGCGGCAGCCGCGCGCGCAGCTCGCCGACCTCGCCGTCGCGCGCGATCGTCCAGCGCTCGGGCGCGGGGTTGGCGTCGCCGCGGGTCGTGACGGCGAGCCGGCCGCCGGCCTCCCGCACGGCGACGACGCGATGGGTCAGCGTCTCGCCGGGATGGCCGGGACGCGCGAAGGCGATCACGTCGCCGGCCGCGATCGTCTCGGCGCGCGTCTGCTCGACGACGATCAGGTCGCCCGCGCGCAACGTCGGCGCCATCGATCCGCTGAGGACCGCGAGCGGCTGCCAGCCGGCCAGCCGCAGCGCGACCATCAGCAGCGCCAGCGCGCAGACGAGCGCGACCGCGAGCCGGCTCAGCAGCGCGCCGGCGCGGTGCAGCGCGGGGTGCGCGGCCTCGCGCGACGTGGCGCCGGCATCGTGCGCGGGGTGGCGCGGCGCGGCCTCGCGCTCTCGTTCGACCGCCGTCACGTCGCCGCGTCCCAGCGCACGGTCAGCGTCGCGGTCCGGCCCTGCGCGGCGTTCGACGCGCTCTGCGGCAGCCCGACCGTCATGCGGTAGCTCTTGATCGCGCCGGGCTGCCAGCCGACGGGGTCGCCGACCGCCGCCGCCGGTCCCGGGAAGGCGCTCAGTCTGCCGCTGACGAGGCCCGCGGTCTCGACCGCGAAGCCGGCGCAGCTCGCGTCGGAGCCGGCCGCGGCGCCGCTGCCGCGGTCGACGTCGATCGTCAGCGCGTCGGCGAGGCCGCTGCCGCCGACGGTGCCCGACAGCCCGACGGTCGTGAAGGCGATCGAGCCGGCGTTGCGGACGTTGACGCAGCGCGTGACGGAGTCGCCCGGCGTCAGCCCGCCGACCGGCACGATCGTGCTGCCGGTCGCCTCGTCGGTGATGTCGACGATGCCGGCGGCGAAGCTGTTGCCGTCGTTGCCGGCGGTGCTCGTGAAGGCCGAGAAGGTCCCGTAGACCCCGACGCCGACGATCACGGCGCAGGCGATCGCAAAGACGGTGGGCAGCGTCCGTGGCCGCCGTCGCTTGAGCAGTTCGACCGGCATCTCCCGCCGGTCAATCTACCCACAATCGGCTGATCGAACTGCCGGCGGCCGGTGCTCCGACCGGCGGCAGCTCCGTGATCAGCCTCTCAGCAGTGCGCAGACGGCCGTCGCCTGCACCGCGCGCAGCTGTCTCAGCAACCTGCCGGTCGGCGCCGGGATGTTGAGCGAGGTCGTGACCGAGCGTCTGCCGTCGGCGGTCGCCGCGGCCCACTGGACGTAGCCGGGGAAGTTGCCGGTGTGGCCGTAGACGGTGCCGCAGCGCGACGTGTAGCGGAACAGCGCGAGGCCGGCGGCGTTGGTCCCCGGGCCGGGCGGGCTCGACGATCCACTCACGAACCGGCGCTGCTCGCGCTGCTGCGCGGCGCCGAAGAAGGTGCCGCCGAGGTAGTGGCGGATGAAGCTGCCGAGGTCGCGCGGGGTCGCGACGATCGCGCCGGAGGCCCACGCCCCGCTGGGGCTGAGGAAGGTGCTGACGTCGAGCGGTCTCGGCTCGCCGGCGGTGACGTAGCCGTGGATGAACGGCGCCGGCAGCGCGACGCGCGTCGGGAAGCTGGTCGCGCGCAGCCTCGCCGGCCCGAAGACGATCTCCTGCAGCAGCGTCGCGTACGGTCTGCCCGTCACCGCCTGGGCGATCAGGCCGACGACGATGTTGTCGGTGTTCGAGTACTCGTAGCGCGAGCCGGGCGCGAAGACGAGCCCGTCGGCGCGCACCCAGTCGACGATCTGCTCCGGCGCGACGTAGCCGCGCGGGTCGTCGGTCGCCTGTCTGGCGAAGCCGGCCGATCTCGTGTAGTCGGGCACGCCGCTGGTGTGGTTGAGCAGCTGCCGGATCGTCACCGCCGACCACGCCACCGGCAGGCTCGGCAGGCGCGCGCCGATCGTGTCGTCGAGGCCGAGGCGGCCCTCCTGCACGAGGTGCAGCGCGACGGCGCCGCTGAACGCCTTCGCGATGCTGGCGATCCGCATGTGGTCGCCGGCGCGCGGCGCGCCCGGCCGCTCCACGTTCGCGCGG
>DATIOB010000386.1:0-9611 GCA_035473605.1 Conexibacter sp. | reverse complement strand
GCGTCGCGGGCGACCTCGTCGCGCTCGGCCGGCGGCAGGTCTCTCAGCAGCTCGTTGATCCGCAGCCCTCTGTCGACCGAGTCGTCATAGGCGAAGGTGATCTCCGGCGTGTACTTCATCCGCACCGCGGCGCCGACCTTGCGCTGCAGGAATCCCGTCGCCGAGCGCAGCCCCTCCAGCCCGGCCGCGCGGGCTTCCTCGTCGCCGAGGATGCTCACGTAGACGCGAGCGTGTCGGAGGTCTGAGCTTGTTCTCACGGCTGTCACGGTGACGAACCCGACGCGCGGATCCTTCAGTTCCTGCGTGATCGCGTCGCTCAAGACGGCACGCACCGCCTCGTCGACACGTCGGATTCGACTTCCGCTCATCCTATCCCTCCACGCAGGTCCTCGACCGAGGCGACGTGGCGTTCGACGCGCACCCCCTGCGGCAGCTGGTCGTCGAGCCAGTTCTGCACTCTGTCGGCCGCCGCGTCGAGGACCGGCAGCGAGCCGCCGGTCAGCGCCACGGTCAGCTCAGCTCGCTGCCACAGGTCTTGATGGCCGGTCTCGGAGACCGCGCAGCCGAGGCGCTGGTGGAGCTGCGCCTTCAACGACGACAGCTCCTTGCGCTTCGACTTCAGGCTCCCGGCCTCCGGGAAATGCACGTCGATCACCAGCACGGCGACGAAGCCGCCTGCCATCTCAGGCCAGCTCGCGCTCGACCTTGCGCGTCGTGTACGCCTCGAGCACGTCGCCTTCCTTGACGTCGGCGAAGTCTCTCAGCACGATGCCGCACTCGAACCCGGCCGCGACCTCTCTGACGTCCTCGTTGAAGCGCTTGAGCGACCCGATCTCGCCGTCGTAGACGACCGTGCCGTCGCGCACAAGGCGCACTCTCGCGCCGCGCGTGACTCTGCCGTCGGTAACGTAGGAACCGGCGATGACGCCGATTCTCGAGGCGCGGAAGATCGCGCGGACCTCGATCGTGGCGATCTGGTCCTCGACCTCCTCCGGCTCCAGCATGCCCTCCATCGCCGCGCGCAGCTCTTCGATCGCGCGGTAGATGACGGCGTAGGAGCGGATCTCGACGCCCTCGCGGTCGGCGACGCGGGCGGCGTCACCGATCGGACGGACGTTGAAGGCGAGCACGACGCCGTCGGAGGCCGCCGCGAGCATCACGTCAGACTCGTTGACGCCACCGACGCCGCGATGCACGACGTTGACGGAGATCTCGTCCTGCGGCAGCTTCGCGATCTCGTCCTCGATCGCCTCCAGCGAACCGGCCACGTCGGCCTTCAGCACGAGGTTGAGCTCCTGCAGGTCGCTCTTGAAGATGTCCTCGAGCGTGATGCGCTTGCCGGAGCGACGGGCGCGCGCCTCGGTCTTGAGGCGGTTCGCGCGCTCGCCGGCGAGCTGACGGGCCTTGCGGTCGTTCTCGACGACGCGCACGGTCTCGCCCGCATCCGGGACGGAGTCGAAGCCGAGGATCTCGACCGGCTCACCCGGCAGCGCTCTCTTGACGCGCTGGCCGAGGTAGTCGTTCATCGCCCGCACCTTGCCCCAGTGCGAGCCGGCGAACAGCGCGTCGCCGACGTGCAGCGTGCCGCGCTGGATCAGCACGGTCGCCACGGCACCGCGGCCCGGATCGAGCTTCGACTCGACGACGATGCCCGACGCCTCGGCGTTCGGGTTCGCGCGCAGCTCCTCGACCTCGGACATCACGAGGATCGTGTCGAGCAGGTTGTCGAGGCCTCTCTTGGTCTTCGCGGAGACGTCGACGAACTCGGTGTCGCCGCCCCACTCGACCGGCTGCAGGCCCAGCTGCGTCATCTCGGTGCGGACGCGGTCGGGCTGCGCGCCCTCCTTGTCGATCTTGTTGACGGCGACGAGGATCGGCACTCTCGCGGCCTTCGCGTGGTCGACCGCCTCCTGCGTCTGCGGCTTCACGCCGTCGTCGGCGGCGACCACGATCACGGCGATGTCGGTGACCTTGGCGCCGCGGGCGCGCATGGCGGTGAACGCCTCGTGGCCCGGGGTGTCGAGGAAGGTGACCTCTCTGTCGGAATGGTGCACCTGGTACGCGCCGATGTGCTGCGTGATGCCGCCGGCCTCGCCCGCGGTCACCTCGGTGTCGCGGATCGCGTCGAGCAGCGACGTCTTGCCGTGGTCGACGTGGCCCATGATCGTCACGACCGGGGCGCGCTCGACCAGCTCCTCGTCGGAGTCGTCGTAGACGGGCTCGGCGTCGACGTCGTCGGCCGCGTGGACGACCTCGGCCGTGCGGTCGAACTCGCTCGCGAGCATCTCGATCGCGTCGTCGGAGAGCGTCTGCGTGAGGGTCGCCATCTCGCCGAGCTGCATCAGCTTCTTGATGATCTCGGGAACCGGGATGTCGAGGTACTCGGCGACGTCTCTGACGGTCGCGCCGGAGGCGATTCTGACGTGCGCGGGACCGGTCGAGACTCTCGTCTCCAGCGGAGCCGGCTCTTCGTACGTGCCGCGACGGCGACGGCCACGGCGCTGACGGCGCGGCGGCTGGTTCTGCGGGCCGCCGCCCGGCGTGCGGCGCGAGGCCTGCGAGTCGATCACGACGCGACGGCGACCGCCGCCGGCACCGGGCGCGCCGGTGCCGAGCGAGTCGCGCGTCGGGCGCTGTCTCGGCTCGTTGCCGTTCGGGGCGTCGCTGCGCTGCGGGCCGTCGCCGGGGCGCTGGCCGCCGCGCGGACCGCCGGGACCGCCCGGGCCGCCGGGACGCTGCCCGCCGCGCGGGCCGCCGGGTCCACCGGGACCGCCGGGACGCTGACCGCGCGGGCCGCCGGGACCGCCCGGGCCGCCCTGGCGCTGACCGCCGGCGCCGGCTCTGCCGCGCTGCTGCTGACCGGCGCCGGCGCCGTTGGAGGGCGCGGCGGCACGGGTCGTTCTGTATCTGGGGACGATTCTGGGTCTCTCGGGCAGGTTTCTGTCCCGATAGGTGCCGGCTCTCGCTCTCGGCGGGGCTCTGCGACGCAGGCCTCTGTCACCGAGGACCTTGAGGGCGGCGTCTTCGTCGACGCTCGCCGAGGCCGTGGGCACATTGAGGCCCGCGGATCTCAACGTCGCAACCAGGCGG
Source organism: Conexibacter sp. (assembly GCA_035473605.1). Classification (GTDB taxonomy): domain Bacteria; phylum Actinomycetota; class Thermoleophilia; order Solirubrobacterales; family Solirubrobacteraceae; genus Conexibacter. The sequence continues at coordinate 6,521 of DATIOB010000386.1, read as the reverse complement.
TTGGCGGAGATTCCGTGCTCTTTGGCGATGTCTCTGACGCGCTTATTGCTCATGCAGTGTCCAAGTGTACGTTCTCTGAGGATTCGAGCCCTGCGGGCGCCGTCTGAGGCACCTGCACCGCCCGTCGGAAGGCGCGGTTGAAGCCGCCGCGCGAGCGTGCCCGCTCGTAGCAGTCCTGTGCGCGACAGGTGTACGCCCCGCGGCCGGGAAGCTGGCCCGCGGGATCGGCGACGAGCGCCGAGCCGTCCACGACCCAGCGCTGCAACGAGCGTCTCGGCGCCGTGCGGCCACAGCCGACACAGCGCCGAAGCGGCTCGTGACCCGTTATGAGGCGGGCTCCTCCGCGGGCTCTTCGCCCGCCTCGTCCTCGGCCGGGGACGCTTCCCCGTCGAGGTCGCCCTCCTCCTCGCCGGCGTACTCCTCGCCGTCGAGCTCCTCCTCCTGCGTCTCCTCGAGCGTGCCCTCTTCCTCGAGCAGCTCCTCGTCCTCGGCGACGAGCGTCGCGGTGCCGCCGCCGCCGTCGAGCGCGGCGACCTCGTCGCTGTCGATCTCCGACAGCGCCTGGTGGGTCGGCAGGCCGCAGTAGCGCGAGCCGGGCAGCGCGGCGTTGGGGCAGCGCCGGCCGTTGCGCGTGATCGCCGCGCAGCGGCCGCCGGCGACCTCTTCCTCCTCGTAGCCGCCCTCGGCCTCCTCGGAGGCGAACTCGGTCTCCGAGCGGATGTCGATCCGCCAGCCGGTCAGACGGGCGGCGAGGCGGGCGTTCTGGCCCTCGCGGCCGATCGCCAGCGACAGCTGGTCGTCGGGCACGATCACCGTCGCCTGCTTGCCGTCGTCGTCGACGAGCACCTCGCGCACACGCGCGGGCGAGAGCGCCTTCGCGACGAACCGGGCCGGTTCGTCGTTGTACGGGATGATGTCGATCTTCTCGCCGCGCAGCTCGGAGACGACCATCCGCACGCGCGAGCCGCGCGGGCCGACGCAGGCGCCGACCGGGTCGACGCCGTCGGCATGCGAGACGACCGCGATCTTCGAGCGGTAGCCGGGCTCGCGCGCGACGTTGGTGATCTCGACGAGACCGTCGGCGATCTCCGGCACCTCGAGCTCGAACAGCGCCTTGATCAGCTCCGGGTCACGGCGCGAGACGATGATGCTCGGGCCCTTCGTCGAGGCCGAGACGTCCTTGATCACGGCCTTGATCCGCTGCGAGTGGTCGTAGCGCTCGCCGTCGACCTGCTCGGACTTCGGCAGCAGCGCCTCGACGCGCTCGCGCAGCTGCACGAGCGTGTAACGGGAATCCGACTGCTGGACGATGCCGGTGATCAGCTCGCCGACGCGGTCGCGGTACTCCTCGAACATCATGTCGCGCTCCGCCTCGCGGATGCGCTGGAGGATCACCTGCTTGGCGGTCTGCGCCGCGATCCGGCCGAAGTCCTCGGGCGTCACGTCGACGCGCTCGATCTGGTCCTCGTACTGGGCGAGCTTCTCGAAGTCGAGCTCGGGCTCGGGCAGCTGACGCGCCTCGCCGGTCTCGGGATCGACGCCGGAGAACTCCGCGGCGATGATCTCCTCCTGCTCGGTGATCAGCTGATCCTCGAGGTCCTCGGGGATCTTCAGCTCCCAGACGGTGAAGTCGCCGAGCTCACGGTCCATCTCGACCTGTGCGTAGGGCGCTGCTCCGGGCTGCTTCTTGTACGCGGACAGGAGCGCGTCCTCGAGGGCCACCATGAGCTTCTCGCTGGAGATGTTCTTCTCCGCCGCGAGCCCACGGACGGCATCCAGGATCTCTTTCGACATGCTGCTTACTCTCCTGGGACGAGGTTGGACCGTTTGATGTCGGTATAGGGAATCGAGACGACGCCGGTCTCCGCGGCGATCGTGACCTCGGCGTCGCTGGCGCCGACCAGCTCGCCGGTGAACGACCCGTGGCCGCCGTGCGCGCCGCGCGTGCGAACACGGGCGCGCCGGCCGATGAAGCGGCGATAGTGATCGGGCTTCGTCAGCGGCCGGTCGCTGCCGGGCGAGGAGACCTCCAGCGCGTAGCGCTGCGTCACCGCGTCGAGCTGCTTGGTGACGCGCTCGCAGAGCGCGAGCGAGACGCCGTCCGGATGGTCGATGAACAGGCGCACGGTGTTGCCACCGAGCACCTCGGCAAGCACGACCTCGACGTCGGGCTCGGCCTGCTTCAGCGCCGTCTCGATCTCGTCTTGGATCCTGCTCATCGCGTGTTCACCTCGATTCGTGTCATAAAAAAAAGTGGGCGAGCGCCCACTTCCGGAACTGCCGTCGGGAGCAACCCGACGCGGAAAGCTGTCAGGTGAGGTTAGCACCGCGGCGCGTGAGGCGACGCGAATGCGCTGCTATGCACATGCCTTTGCGCGTGCGACGCGTATCGTTGCGCGCGCTATGACACGAGACCCGCGCAGCACCGTCGAGACGTTCATCGCAGGACTGGAGGGCGAGACGCGCAGACTCGCCTTCGCCGAGTGGGGCATCACCGTCGAAGCCGGCGGCTGGCCGCTCGACGTCGGCATCGCGATCCGCGACGGCCTGCTGCGCGCGCAGGCGCACGTGATCGGGCCGGACCGGATCGACCCGCACGACCTGCTGCGCTGGAACCGCCAGGTGCCGTTCCTCTGCTTCGCGCACACACGTGACGGCGAGGTCTGGATCCAGGGCGAGCTGCCGCTGGCCGCGGTCGACCCGCCGCAGCTCGACAGCTTCCTCGGCCTGCTGGTGCTGAGCGTCGTGCAGGCGCGCGAGGCGGCCGGGCGGGCCGAGGGCGACGACGCGGGGGACGCGGCCGAGCAGTGAGCGAGCGCTTCCTCCGCGCGCTCGAGCTGCCGCCGGTCCACTGGTCGCAGGAACAGGAGCGCTCGGAGCACTACGCCTTCCGGCTGCCGTTCGTCGCGCAACTGCGCGACGGGATCTCGCTCGATGCCGACGTCACCTTCCTCGTCGGCGAGAACGGCAGCGGCAAGTCGACGTTGATCGAGGCGCTCGCGCACGCGCTGCGGCTCAACACCGAGGGCGGCTCGTCGGGGCTGCGTTTCTCGACCCGTTTCGAGGAGCCCGTGCTCGGCCGCGACCTGCGCGTCGTGCGTGGTGCGCGACGACCGCACACCGACTTCTTCCTGCGTGCGGAGAGCTTCTTCAACGCCGCCAGCGCGATCGACGAGAACGCCGACCTCGCCTACTACGGAGGTCGCTCGCTGCACGAGCAGTCGCACGGCGAGTCGTTCCTGTCGCTCGTGCTCAACCGCTTCGGGCCCGACGGCCTCTACCTGCTCGACGAGCCTGAGGCGGCGCTGTCGCCGCAGAACCAGCTCGCGCTGCTGCGGCGGATGCGTCAGCTCGCCGGCGACGGCTGTCAGTTCGTCGTCGCGACCCACTCCCCGCTGCTGCTGGCCTATCCCGGCGCGACGATCTACGAGCTGTCGGAGAGCGGGATCGAGCCGATCGGCTTCGACGCCGCCGAGCCGGTGCGGCTGACGCGCGCCTTCCTGCAGGCGCCCGAGCGCCTCCTCGCGCAACTGCTGGACGACGACGCCTGAGCGGCGCCGCTCAGCGGGCGCAGGCCGCGCGGGCGCGGTCGCGGTATCTGCGGTAGTCGCCGCGCTCAGGGCGCAGGCTGGCGGCCTGCGCCAGCGGCGGCAGCGAGTCACGGTGACGGCCGAGCTGCTGCAGCGAGCGGCCGAGGCAGAAGAGCGCGTAGTCGTTGGTCGGCGCCTGCTCGACGATCGCGGCGAACTCGCCCGCCGCCTCCTCGTAGTGCTGCGCGAGGAAGAGCGCACGTCCGAGCGCCTCGCGGATCGAGCTCTTGCCGGGATCGGCGTCGCGCGCCTGGCGCAGCGGCACCGCCGCCTGGTGGTAGTCGCCCTTCTCCAGCAGCTCGGTGCCTCTGAGAAAGAGCTGGTAGACATCGACGTCAGCCATCGTTTCAGTGTAGGCGCCCGCTCGGCGCCCGCCGCTCACGCGCCCCAGCGCGGCGGCAGCGCCAGCAGCGCCCGCAGCCGCCCGCCGAGCCCGAGACCGCGCGCCAGCTCGGCCCGCAGCGCCCGCCGCTGGCGCGCCGTGACGGTCGCCTCGGCGCCGGCGAAGCGGGCGTGACGGAGCGTGTGGACGTAGGCGGCCGCGTCGGGCGCGTCGTGCAGTCTGCGTTCGAGCGCCAGCAGCGTCAGCTGCGGCGCGGCCGGCCTGCCGGTCCGCCGCAGCGCCCGCTCCAGCTCGGCCAGCAGCGCGTCGGCGTCGGCCGGCGGACGCAGCGCGCGGCGCAGCAGCAGGCCGGCGGCGCCCAGCAGCGCCAGCAGCCCGGCGCCGCCCGCGATCCACGGCAGCGCGCTGCCGCCCTCCTCCCCGTCCTCCGCCGCGGCGGTCGTTCTCGTGGCGCTCTGCGCGGGCAGCTCGGGCGCTCTCGGCAGCGTCGGCGTCGTCGCCGCCGCGACCGGCGCCTGCGCCTCCGGCGCTCTGCCCGAGAGCGCCGGCGCGCTCGACGGCGTCGGGTCGAAGCGGACCCAGCCGATCTGCGCGAACCAGACCTCGATCCAGGCGTGCGCGTCGTAGTCGCGCACGACGAACTCCCCGCGCGCGTCGTCGCGCGTCCCGCTCGTGAAGCCGGCGGAGACGCGCGTCGGCAGCCCGCCCATCCGCAGCAGCAGCGCCGCGGCGCCGGCGAACTGCTGGCAGTAGCCGAGTCTGTCGCGGAACAGGAAGGCGTCGAGCGGCAGCTGCCGTCGCGGCGGCGTCTCGCTGTAGGTGAAGCCCTCGCGGAAGTGGTCGAGCACGCGGCGGACGTAGTCGTACGGCGTCGCGGCGCCGTCGGCGAGCTGCTGCGCGAGCGCGTAGCTGCGCGCGTAGGGACTGGACTCGATCCGTCCGGCGACGATCTCCGCCTGCGGCGAGCCGGGCGCGAGGCTGCGGAACGGCGGCATGAAGAGCACGCCCGCTCCGGGGCTCCAGCGTCTTCTCGCGTCGAGCTCCGGCTGTCCGACGAGCAGATAGCGGAACAGCTCCGGCGAGTAGTTGACGTCGGTCGCGGCACGCAGCTCGGCCTGCCGGGGGCGCGGGACGATCGCCTCGGCGACGTACCCGTCGCCCTGCTCCAGCGGCTCGTCGGAGACCCAGGTGCCGGGGCTCGAGCCGGCGGAGAATCTGACCGGCTCTCTCGCGAAGCCGAGCGTCGTGCCGGCGCCGAGCACGTCGGAGGTCGTCAGGTCGCGCACCGTCACGTTCAGCGAGACTCTCCAGCCGCGCTGCCGGCGTGCCTCGGGCGGGACCTCGGCGCCGGGCGCCAGCGGCTCCGGCGGTGCGCTGCGGATCCAGCGCACGCCGTCGAACCCGTCGAGGTTCTGTGCCTTCCAATAGGTTCTGACCGGAGAGCGCACGCGCAGCACCTCGCGGCCGGTGCGGGGCCAGTCGAGCGGGCCGTACGCCTGCGACCAGTCGAAGCGCGCCGGGTCCGGTCTGTCGAGGTCCTCGACGAGCGCCTGCACGTCGACCCACGGCTTCTCGCCGTCGAGCCGCGGCAGCGCGAGCGCGCCGCCGAGCGCCGCGGCGACCAGCAGCGCGAGGGCAGCCGCCGCGTTGCCGCGTGGCAGCCGCTCCAGCCACAGGAAGGCCGCCAGCAGCACGAACAGCAGCAGGCCCTCCAGCACCGGCATCTCGGGCTCCATGATGATCGGCGGCACGAGCACGGCGGCGATCAGCGGCGTCGCCGCCGCCAGCCGCAGGCCGACCCCGCCGCCGAAGCCGGCGCCGTCGCGCAGCGGCACGCCGCGACGGCCGGGCGAAAGCCCCAGCACGCAGCCGAGCGCCAGCAGCAGCGCACCGCCGAGCAGGATCGCGACACGCGGCCACGGGTCCGCCTGGCTGTAGGGCACGAGCACCTGCGGCAGCTGCTCGATCCCCTGCTGCAGGCCGAGCGCGAGGTCGTCCCAGTTGTCGGTGTCGAGCACGAGGCGCGCCGGAACGCCCGCGACGAGCATGCTGATCGCCGCCCATGCGAGCACGACGACGACGGCCGCCGGCGCCTGCGCCAGCGGCGGCAGGCGCGACAGCTGCCCGACGACGAAGCCGGTCGCCAGCGCGAGCAGCAGCAGTCCGAGCATCCGTCCCGCGCCGGAGGGCTCGACGAGCGTCGACCAGCGGATCGCGGCCCACACGCCGAGCGCGGAGAGCGTCGCGATCCGCGCCGCCGGCGCCGACAGCAGCGGCGCGCTCGGCCGCCCGGCGCGCGGCGGCTTCCGCGGGGCACGCGAGGCAGGCGGCGGCGCGGTCGGCGGCGGTGCAGTCGCGGTCATGAGGCGGCCGCCTTGTCGCGCGCGCCCGGTGTGCGCGCTGCGACGACGTAGCCGTTGCAGCCGGCGACCGCGAAGGCGGCCTCGCGGCCCGGCAGCCTGCCCGGCACGACCAGCGCGGCGGGTCCGCGTGCGATCGAGCGGGCGCCGGCGGGCAGCCGCTCGACGCGGCGGGCGCTGACGTACAGCAGCGCGCCGCGGCGGACGCCGGCGCCGTTGAGCGCCGGC
>DATIOB010000385.1:0-1810 GCA_035473605.1 Conexibacter sp. | reverse complement strand
GTCGTTCGCGCGCGTCGCACGCGGCGAGGCGTTCGGCGGCGTCGAGCTGCGCACCGTCCCGCGCGACCCGACCTTCCTGCAGACGCCCCGCCTGACCGCGAGCTCCGTCGCCGGATCGGTCAAGCTCGACTGGGAGCCGGTGCCCGGCGCGACCGCCTACGAGGTCTTTGAGGCTCCTGACCGCAGAACGCCGTTCGGCGACGTTCCGTCGCAGACGGTCACCGAGCTGGCCGCGCTGTTGCCCGAACCGGCAGAGGGCGAGCGGCCGTACTACGCGATCAGCGCGATCGTCGGCGGGCGCAGCACGATGGTCCATCCGCTCGTCGCGGCGCCGTCTCCCGCGCCGCTGGGCACCGGGGACGCGGATCCGCTCGGCGCGCCGAAGGGCACCTGCGGCCTCACGACCGTGACGATCGGCGCAGCGAAGCTGATCGCCTCCTGCTTCAGAAAGAACGGCGACGTCTACACCAGCAGCGGGCGCGTGCGCGTCAACGGCATCGACCTGACGCCGCAGAATGCCGTCGTCTCGGTCGACGTGGCGAAGGCGAAGATCTCGGTCTCGAACGTTCGGCTCCAACTCGGCACGGTCGTGCTCTATCAAGGCCGCTTCGAGTGGAGCCCGAAGGTCGAGAAGCACTTTGCGCTGGCTCCGAACGTGAGAATCGGCGGCCTCGCGGTCACGGGCGAGATGTCCGTGCTCGTGCGGACCGACCGCGCGGAGCTGACCGGCAGGATCAAGCTGCCGGAGGCGCTCGGCGGCGTGCACGGAAGACTGAGACTGGTCGGCACCAACGAGAACGGGCCGAAGGTCGACCTGTTCGAGATCAGCGCCGGTGGCGCCAGAGTCGGCCGGCTTGGGCTCGATGAGCTCGGGCTCTCGTACAAGCGCGGCAGCGGCGGTGACCTCTGGACCGGCACCACGCAGGTGTCGGTCCCGCGCGGGCCGTCGTCGATGACGCTCAGAGGTGAACTGAAGATCCTCAACGGCGGCTTCAAGGGCGCCTCGATCGAGGCCGACCACATCAACCAGCACATCGCCTACGGCGTCTTCCTGCAGCGGCTGCGCGGCGGCGTCGAGATCAACCCGCTGACGCTCGAGGGCGGCATCGGCATCAGCGCCGGTCCGTCGGTGGCCGGCAGAACGCTGCTGCGGGTCGACGGCGACGTGAGCATCAGATTCTCGGACCCGCAGGTCTACTCGGTGAGAGGCGAGGTGAAGATCTTCGACGCGACCGTGCGCTCCGGCTACGTCAGGTACACGACCAGCGGGCTGTTCGAGTTCGGCGGCGAGATGGGCTTCGAGAAGGGGCCGTTCAAGGCGAGAGCCGGCATCGACGGCTGGGTCGACAACATGCGCGCCGCCGAGGCGCGCGGCTGGGGCGAGTTCTCAGTTCCCGGCGCGAGCTTCTCCGCCGAGGGCGTCGTCTCCAGCGTCGGGCTCGCCGCCTGCCGGCGCGGCTTCGGCCCCGACGTCGGCGCCGGCTATCGCTGGGGCGACCGCGACGTAACGATCTTCGCCTCCTCCTGCGACATCGGGCCGTATCGCGCCACCCGTGCTCGCGACGGCGCCGAGCGCTTCGTCGTCGCGGAGGGGCAGGCGGTCGAGGTGCTGGCGATCCGCGGCGACGGCGGCGCGCCGCAGGTCGTCCTCGAAGGGCCCAACGGCGAACGGATCGCCGCCCCGGACGGCGGCGCCGGGATCGACCGTCCCGAGCTGATGCTCGTGCAGTATCCGGACCACCGCACGACCTACGTCGCGCTCCAGCGGCCGGCGGCGGGCGAGTGGCGGATCTCGGCCGTTCCGGGCTCG
>DATIOB010000384.1:0-4225 GCA_035473605.1 Conexibacter sp. | reverse complement strand
CCGGTCACCATCCGCGCCGCGTCGGAGGCGAGGAAGACGACCGGTCCGACGATGTCGGGCGGCTCGCCGATCCGCCCGAGCGGGATCGCCTGCACCATCCGCTCCAGCAGCCCGTCGCGCTCCAGCTCGGGGTTCTCGAAGCGGGCCTTGAAGCCTTCGGTGCGGAACTGCGCCGGCTGGATCGCGTTGACGCGGATCCCGTACCGCCCCCACTCGACCGCCAGCTCGCGCGTCAGCTGCACGACGCCGCCCTTCGAGACGCTGTAGGCGACGTTGCCGCGGCCGAGACCGCTGGTGCCGGCGATCGACGCCAAGTTGACGATCGCGCCGCCGTCGCCGCGCGCGATCATCCGCCGTCCGGCGGCGCGCGCGCAGAGGAAGTAGCCGGTCAGGTTGACCGACAGCGCCCGCTCCCAGTCGGCCAGCGCGAGCTCCTGCGGCCGCGCGAGGACCGGCGTGAAGGCGACGTTGACGAGCGTGTCGACCGATCCGAGCACCTCCTCGGCACGCTCGAACAGCAGCTCGACGGCCTGCTCGTCGGTCACGTCGGTCGGCTGCGCGAGCGCGCGCCGACCGCTCGCCTGCACCTGCGCGGCGGTCTGCGCGATCCCCTCCGCGTCGAGGTCGGCGAGCGCCACGTCGGCGCCGTGCTGCGCGAGCCCGACCGCGATCGCGCGGCCGAGGCCGCGCGCCGCGCCGGTCACGACGGCGACGCGGCCAGCGAGGTCGAACAGCGGTGCGGGCTGCCCGCTCACGCCGCCGCCCCCTCCGGCTGCAGCGTCGCGCGGATCGCGCGCTCCAGCTGCTCCTCCGACGGGATCGCGGCGGCGATCAGCGGCGGGCTGTGGGAGATCGGCGTGTGCAGCGCGCCGACGCGTTGGATCGGCGCGTCGAGGTAGTAGAAGGCCGACTCCTGGATCGCCGCCGCGATCTCCCCGCCGATGCCGCCGTGACGCGGCGCCTCGGAGGCGACGACGAGCCGCCCGGTCCGCCGCACCGACGCCTCGATCGTCGCGAGGTCGAGCGGGAAGAGCGTGCGCAGGTCGATCACCTCGACGGCGATCCCCTCGGCCTCGAGCCGCTCCGCCACCCGCTCCGCTCTCGCGACGAGCGCGCCGTAGGAGACGAGCGTCACGTCGTCGCCGGCGCGCCGGATCGCGGCCTGCCCGAGCGGCACGACGTGCTCGCCCTCCGGCACCTCCCCGCGCAGGCCCGTCAGCGACTTGTGCATCAGGAAGACGACCGGGTCGCCGGAGCGCAGCGCCGACTTGATCAGCCCCTTCGTGTCGGCCGGCGTCGACGGCATCACGACGAGCAGGCCCGGCGTGTGCGCGAAGCCAGCCTCGAGGCTGTTGTTGTGCTGCGCGGCGTAGAAGGCGATCCCGGCGGTGCCGCGGATCACCAGCGGGACGCCTCTGCCCCACATGAAGCGCGCCTTCGCCGCCTGGTTGACGATCTCGTCCATCGCGCCGAGCGCGAAGTCGATGAAGTTGAGGTCGACGATCGGGCGCAGCCCGTTGAGCGCGGCGCCGACGCCGGCGGCGACCATCGCCGCCTCGGAGATCGGCGCGTCGCGCACGCGGCCCGGGAACTCGGTCCCGATCCCGCGCAGCTGCGCGAAGTGACCGCCGCGCTCGACCATGTCGGTCCCGAGCACGATGATCGAGTCGTCCTGCTCCATCTCCTCGCGGACGCCCTGCTGGAACGCCTGCGAGAGCGTGATGCGCGTGGTCACGGGTTTCCTCTCAGCTGCGGATCGATCTCGGTCACGCCCGCGTCGGCGGTCGCGAGGTCCGGCCAGGGCGAGGCGTCGGCGAAGGCGGTCGCCTCGGCGACCTGCGCGCGCGCCGCCGCGTGCAGCGCCTCGAAGCCGTCGTCGTCGAGCCGGCCGGCGGCGGTGAGCGCGATGCGCAGCCGCGCGATCGGGTCGCGCAGCGACTTCCACTCCTCGACCTCGTCGTCGGTGCGGTAGCTCATCACCTGGCCGGTGTTATGCCCCTGGTAGCGATAGGTGAGCGCCTCGACGAAGGTCGGCCCCTCACCCGCGAGCGCCCGCTCGCGCGCCGCGCGCACGACGCGGAAGACGGCGCCGGCGTCCTGCCCGTCGACCTGCACCGCCGGCAGCCCGAAGCTCTCGGCGCGGCGCACGATCGAGTCGCCGCCGGTGACCTCCGCCGTCGGCGTCTCGACGGCGTAGAGGTTGTTCTCGCAGAACGCGATCAGCGGCAGCCTCCACGCCGCGGCCATGTTGATCGCCTCCCAGACGCGCCCGATGTTGACGGCGCCGTCGCCGAAGAAGCCGAGCGCGACCTGGCCGCTGCCGCGCACCTGCGCGGCGAGCGCGGCGCCGAGCGCGAGGCCGAGGCCGGCGCCGACGATCCCGTTGCCGCCGTAGTAGTGCCTGTCCATCGCGGCGATGTGCATCGTGCCGCAGCGTCCCCCGCCGGTCCCGTCGGCGCGGCCGAACAGCTCCGCCATCATCGGGTTCGGCGCGACCCCGCGCGCGAGGCCGTGGTGGTGCGGGCGGTGGCTGCTGGTGACGACGTCGCCGTCGCCGAGCGCGCGCATCGCGCCGACCGCGACCGCCTCCTGGCCGACCGCGACGTGGACGCCCCCGGGGATCTTGCCGGAGAGGCAGAGCGGATCGAGCGCCTCCTCGAACTCGCGGATCAGCAGCATCGTGCCGAGCCACTCGACGAGGTCGTGGGACTCCAGCCCGGCCAGCTCCAGCGGGAGCGGCTCGCGGTCCTCGCTGACGCCGATCATGCGCCCGCCTCCGTCCGTGCCGCGCCGTCGGAGAGCGCGGCGGCGAAGGCGTCCAGCAGCGCGGCGGCGTCGGCGCCGTCGAGCGTGCGATGGTCGGCGTTGAGCGTCGCGTGCAGCGTCCGCCGCACGACGACCGCGTCACCCTCGACGACCGCGCGCGGCGCGATCGTGCCGAGCGTCAGCAGCGTCTGCTGACCGGGTGTGATGACGCCGGTGAACTGGTCCACCCCGGCCGTGCCGAGGTTCGACAGCGTCGTCGTCGCGGGCGCGACGTCGGTCGTGTTCAGGCGCCCGTCGCGGGCACGCTGGACAGCGGCCGCGCGCAGCTCGGCGAGCGCCGGCAGCGTGTGCGCGAGCACGTCGGGGATGACCGGGTTGAGCACGCCGCGCGGGGTCGCGACGGCGAGCGCGACGTCGGCCGGCCGCCCCGCCGGCAGCGTGCGCGCGAGCGCGCGCAGCAGCAGGTCGGTGAGCGTGATCTGGCGGCCGTGCTCGGCACGCGCCGCCGCGTGCGCGGCCAGCAGCGGCTCGGCGTCCAGCTCGCGCGTGAGCGCGAAGTGCGGGATCGTCTGCCACGCCTCCAGCGTCTTCGCCGCGATCAGCTCGCGGAAGCGGTCGGCGGGCTCCGGCTGAGCAGCAGCCTGCTCCGCCGCGAGACGCCGCTCACGAGGACTCAGTCGATGCGGGGGCTGCTCTTTCGCAACCGGCGCTGTCGCCGCCGGCTCCGCTTCGACGACCGCCGCCGGCGCAGCGGCGACGGTGGCGTCGCCCTCCCTCTCGTCACCCTCCAGCACGCGCACGACGACGGTCCCGACCGGCACCGTCTCGCCCTCCGGCACGAGGTGGGCGCCGAGCCGGCCCGCGACCGTGCTGTCCAGCTCGGTCGTCGCCTTGTCGGTCTCGATCTCGACGACGCCCTCGCCGGCCTCGACGAGGTCGCCGGGCTGCTTGAGCCATTCGAGCACGGTCGCCTCGGTCATCGCGACCCCGACCGCGGGGATTGTGATCTCGATCACGAATTCACCTTACATATGAGAGATGATGTACGACAGGTCATTCGCGGATTCACCGTGACACCGCCGTGCCCTCGACCGCCACCCGCCCGGAGCCGGGCGCGCGCTCGCCGAGCACCGCCAGCATCCCGTCGACCGTGTCAGTCCAGACGCGCTGCTCCGAGCCCGTCGAATACCACGCGAAGTGCGGCGACAGCAGCACGTTCGGCGCGTTCAGCAGCACGTGGTCGGCCGGCGGCGGCTCGGTCGCGAGCACGTCGAGCCCCGCGCCCGCGAGCCGCCCCTCGTGCAGGGCCTGCGCCAGCGCGGCCTCCTCCACGAGCCCCCCGCGCGAGACGTTCACCAGCAGCGCCGACGGCTTCATCAGCGACAGCGCGCGGGCGTCGATCAGCTCGTGCGTCTCGTCGGTCAGCGGGAGGTGGAGCGTGACCACGTCGCTGCCGGCG
>DATIOB010000383.1:0-10129 GCA_035473605.1 Conexibacter sp. | reverse complement strand
GACTTCGCGCGCGAGGCCTGCGCGCTCGATCCGGAGGATCAGCGTGCGACGCACGTGCTCGCTCAGCTCGCGCCGCTGGCTGCTTAGCGCGGCGGTCAGCTCGAACGCCCGTCGAGGCGCGTTCAAGTTCGCGTGCGGACCGCCGACCACGATGGGTGACCACACAGGAAACGGCGTGCCACCGGGGGGTGGACGCCCGGAGGACACGCCCATGCATCTGGACGTCGCGCCAGTCGGACCGAGCAGCTACCGCGCAGTCAACGACGTCCCGTCGGTGTCGCGTGGTGCCCGTCCGGCCGCCGTCGCCCGGGACGTGGGACCCCAGGACTCGATCCCGCCGACGCCCCCGCAAGAGGTGCTCGACGCGATGGACGCCGCTTCCCGTGCCTACCAGGCCCTGCGTGCGCAGGGCCGCGAACTGCGTTTCGCGCAGGACGTCGACACCGGCCGCATGACCATCGAGGTCCGCGACCTGGACGGCAACCTGCTGCGCATGATTCCGCCGAGCAAGCTGCTCGACGTCGCAACCGGAGGGATTCTCGACTGATGGCCACGCTGCGCATCGGGGGCCTGGCGTCAGGCCTCCAGACCGACGACATCATCAACCAGCTGATGGCGCTCGAGAAGCGCCCACGGATCCTGCTCGACAACAAGCAGGTTCTGATCGAGCAGCGCCAGACGCTGCTGAAGGACTTCCAGACGAAGCTGAGAGCGGTGCAGACCGCTGCGGCCGACCTGCGTTCGGTCACGCTCTTCCAGCAGAAGCAGGCGGTCGAGTCGAGCGACGCGACGAAGGTCTCGGTCTCCAGCAGCTCCGGCGCCGGGGTCGGCGGCTACCAGATCGAGGTCCAGCAGCTGGCCAACGCCGCGCAGCGGACCTTCGCCTACACCCCGCCCGCGGCGGGCGAGTCGGTCACGATCGAGGGTCACGCGACCACGATCACCGCCGGCATGACGGCGCAGGAGTTCGCGACCGCGATCAACACCGACAGAAACGCAAGAGTCTATGCGGCGGCGATCGACGACAGAACGATCGTCTTCTCCAGACGCGAGACCGGTTTCGACACGGATGGCACGTTCGTCGAGGTCAGCGGCGGCGCGACCGCCCTGACCGAGGACGCGACGAGAGCCCGCGCCGGCAGAGACGCGCTCTACACCGTCGACGGCGTCGCCAGAAGCTCCTCGACCAACGTCGTCAGAGATGCCGTCGCCGGCGTCACGCTGACGCTCAGAGGCGTCACCTCCGTCTCCGGTCCGATCACGGTCTCGGTCGGCGCCCCCGGCGCCGACACCGAGGCGATCACGAGAAAGCTGCAGGCGTTCGTCGAGGCGTACAACACCGCCGTCGACGCGATCCGCGCGAAGCTCGACGAGAAGACGATCCCGGATTCGCGTACCAAGGACGAGATCGCCGCTGGCGCCGCTGACACGCGCACGACGGCTGAGAAGAAGGCCGGCACGCTCTTCGGCGACCGCCAGCTGAACACGCTGTTGACCACGATGCGGCAGGCGGTCTACATGCCGGTCAGCGGCGCGCCGAGAGATTTCGAGAGCCTCACCGCGCTCGGCATCACGACCGGCGCGACCTCGACCACGACGTCGAAGGACGCGCTCACCGGCAGACTGACGCTCGACGCCGACAGACTGTCGAGAGCGCTCGCCGACGATCCCAACGCCGTCCGCGACCTGCTTGCGGGCGTCTCCGGCGCAGGCGGCTGGGCGCGCAGCTTCGAGAGAGTCGCCGACGACGCGGCCGGCACCACGGGCATTCTCAGCAACCGCATCACCGGCGCCGACGACGAGCTGCGGGCGCTGAAGCGGCAGATGGAGCAGATGGACTCGCGCCTCTCGGTCAAGGAGAAGAACCTCCAGCGGCAGTTCGCCGCGCTCGAGGTCGCGATCCAGAAGAGCCAGACGCAGGGCGAGTGGCTCTCGGGCCAGCTCGCCGGCCTCAGCAACTGAGCCTGAGCTGGCGCACGGGCGGTCAGCGGGTAGCGGCCGGGACTCAATCTCCCGGCCGCCCTTCCGATCACCCGGTACGACGGTTGTTGTGTCCCTCGATCCCCGGAAGGCCAATGAGCACCCATCTCGCGGCATCGCCGCAGGCCTATCGTGAGAGCGCGGTCTTGACCGCGCCCCCGGAACGGCTCGTCGTCATGCTCTACGACGGCGCGAGACGATTCCTGTATCAGGCCGCGGTCACGATGCGCAACGGCGACATCCAGACCTCGCACGAGCGTCTCCGGCGTGCCGAGGCGATCATCGACCACCTGCTCGCGACGCTCGACATGAGCCAGGGCGAGGTCGCTCAGCAGCTCGAGTCGATCTACGTCTTCTGTCAGCGGCTGCTCGCCGAGGGCCGCATCAGACAGGACGCGGAGAAGCTCGACCAGGTCAGCAGACTGCTCGGCGAGCTGCGCGACGCTTGGGACCAGATCGCCTCCGCGCCGCAGACGGTGTCGCTGTGAGCGTCTCGGCAGAGCCGTACGAGCGGCTCGCCGCCCTGGCGGAGGAGGAGCTCGCGCTCGTCACCGCCGTCGAGCTGCCCGATGCCGACGCGCTGGAGGCCCTGCTGGCCGAGCGCGACCGCATCGTCACCACGCTGCCGGCGCGACCGCCGGCAGAGGCCGGACCGGCGCTCGCGCGCGCCGCCGCGCTCCAGGAGCGCACGACCGGCGAGCTGGCCGTGCGCGTCGCCGAAGCGCGCGAGGCGCTCGGCCACGTCGGCCAGGGCCGCCGCGTCGCGCGCGGCTACGGCGACTCGACGCCCCAGCGCGGGGCGCTCGACCTCGCCGGTTAGCAGGCAGGTCGGACCCATCGCTCAAGAAGCTCGGCGGACTGCCGATCTTCTCGCGTGAGGAGCCTCGCAAGCGGTTCCTCACCCTCGATCTTGGCCGGCTTCACGGACGGCTTGAAAGGACCCTCGACCTCGATGAGCCTCTTCGACAGCACCCAACTCGCGCTCGAAACCGCCCTGCGCGGTTCGTCGATGCGTCAGGAGCTGCTGACGAACAACCTGGCGAACATCAACACGCCGGGCTACCAGCGTCAGGACCTCGACTTCCACAGCGCGCTCAAGAGCGCCCAGGCCTCGGGCGTCAACCCGACCGAGGTGTCGTTCCGGCCCACGACCGATCCGACGCGCACCGTGCGCGCCGACGGCTCCGGCCTCGACGCCGATCAGGAAGCCGCCACGCTCGCCAAGAACACGCTGGAGTACCAGGCGCTCGTTCAGGTCATGGGCGCGCGCACGATGATCATGCAAGTCGCGATGGGTGTCCGCTGATGGGGCTCTTCGACGCGATCGACATCGCCGGCAGCGGCCTCACGGCCGAGCGCCTGCGGATGGACGTCACCGCCGAGAACCTGGCCAACGCGCAGACGACGCGTGGTGCGGGCGGCGGTCCGTACCAGCGCAAGGAGGTCGTGCTCGAGCAGGCCGGCGGCAGCGCCTTCGGCACGATGCTCACCGGCGCGATCGGCGGCGTCCGCGCCGCGGAGTCGGCCAACGGCGTGCAGGTCGCCGCGATCGTCGAGGACAACAGCCAGCAGCGGCTCGTCTACGACCCCGCGCACCCCGACGCCAACGGCCAGGGCTACGTCGCGATGCCGAACGTGAACCCGGTCACCGAGATGGTCGACCTGATCAGCTCCTCCCGCTCCTACGAGGCGAATGTGACTTCGATGCAGTCCGCCAAGCAGATGTTCACCAAGACGCTCGAGCTGCTCAGATGATCGCCGCGATCGATCCCTCGATGGTCGCCGGACTCGGCGACCAGTGGCAGACCCCGGACGTCACCGGTGTCCCCGGCACGGACTTCCAGACCCCCGCGATCGATTCGATCGGCGGCGCGGAGGCGGGCGGCGGCGAAGGATTCGGCAGCATGCTCGCGAACGAGATCGGCAAGCTCTCCGAGCTGCAGACGAACGCCGCCGAAGCAGGCCAGGCGCTCGCGACCGGCACCGCGACCGATCCGGTCGAAGCCGTCGTGGCCGTCGAGAAGGCGCAGCTGTCGATGCAGTTCGCCAGCCAGCTCCGCACGAGAGGCGCCGAGGCGCTCTCGGAGATCTTCCGCACCCAGATCTGATCGATGCCCGCACGCGCCCTGCTCGCCAACCTCTCGACCCGCGGCAAGATCGCCCTCGCCGCGGGTGCGCTCGCGATCGTCCTGGTCCTGTTCGTGCTCTTCCAGATCGCGACGGCGCCGAGCTTCACGACCGTGCTGACCGGCATGGATCCGAAGCAGACCGGCGAGGTCACCGCCGCGCTCGACGAGAGAGGCATCGCCTACGAGCTGCAGAACAACGGCACCGCCCTCGCGGTCCAGAAGGACCAGACGGCGAGAGCGCGGATCGCGCTCGCCAGCGCCGGCGTTCCCGCCAGCGTCGAGGACGGCTACAAGATCCTCGACGAGCAGAAGCTCGGCACCTCCAACTTCCAGCAGCAGGTCAACTACCAGCGTGCGCTCGAAGGCGAGATCGCCAAGACGATCGAGCAGGTCGACGGCGTCTCCAGCGCCCAGGTGCAGCTCGTGCTGCCCGACAGAGAGGCGCAGCTGTTCGCCGAGAACACCGCGCCCGCGACCGCGGCCGTGCTGCTGACCGGCGGCGCCGCGCTCGACGAGGGCCAGGTGCGCGGCATCGCGCAGCTGGTCACCAACTCGGTGCCGTCGCTGAAGAACGACAAGGTCACGATCTCCGACAGCAGCGGCACGCCGCTGTGGCCGACCGCGACCAGCGGCGGCGGTGGCAGCGGCGGCCTGCTCGCCAAGCAGGCGGCCGAGGCGCGCTACAACCAGGCGACCGCCGCCGAGCTGACGGCGATGCTGACGCGCACGCTCGGCCCCAACACCGCCGAGGTGCAGGTCAAGGCCGACCTCGACGCCAACGAGGCGACGCAGGACAGACTGGTCTACGGCAGAGACGGCACGCCGGCCACCAGAAGAACCGAAGAGGAGTCGCTCGTCGGCAGAGGCACGAGAGCGGGCGGCGCCGCCGGCACCGCCGGCAACACGCCCCCGACGTACGCCGCGCAGGGCGGCGGCGACTCCGACTACCAGCGCAGAAACGAAGACCAGACCTTCGCGATCAACAGAACCTTCACGCGCACGAGAATCGCGCCCGGCGCGATCCAGAGACAGCAGGTCGCCGTGATGATCGACAGAGCGATCTCACCCGCGATGCTGCCGTCGATCAGAGACGCCGTGATGGCGGCCGCCGGCATCGACGTCGACCGCGGCGACGTGCTCAACCTCGTGCAGGTCGACTTCGCGCCGCTGCCGAGACCGGCCGCCAGAGACCCGATCGACACGATCTGGGACTACGCCAGATACGCGCTGCTCGGCATGGCCGCGCTGATCTTCCTCGCGCTCGTCACGCGCCAGCTGCGCAAGCGCGAGAACGAGGCGCTCGGCGCGCAGCCGACGTGGCTCAACGAGATCGAGTCGCCGCGCACGCTGGCCGAGCTGGAGCGCGTCGAGGAGCCGGTCGCCCCGACGCAGGTGCTGCCGCTCAGATCGCCGGAGAACCCGGCGCGCATGCAGGTCGAGGAACTCGTCGAGCGCGACCCCGAACGCGTCGCGCAGCACGTCCGCGCGTGGATGCAGGAGGACTAGGCAGTCATGGCGATCCAACTCCCCGCCGCCAACGATCCCGCCGCTGCCGCCGTCGGCGAGACCGGCGTGATGCCGGCCCCGCGGCGCCTGCCGCAGAGAACGCAGGTGCGGCTCAGAGGCCGTCACAAGGCAGCCGTGCTGCTGGTCGCGCTGGGTCCCGAGAAGGCCGCCGAGATCTTCAAGCACCTCCGCGACGAAGAGATAGAGACGCTCTCGCTGGAGATGGCGAAGCTCAACCAGATCGACCACGAGTCGGTCGAGTCGGTCTTCGACGAGCTGGTCGCGACCGTGACGGCGTACGACTCGCTCGCCGCCGGCGGCGTCGACTACGCCCGCGAGGTGCTGGAGCGCGCGCTCGGTCCTGAGCGCGCCGCCGAGATCATCGGCCGGCTCTCGACCGTGATCGAGATGCGGCCGTTCGAGTTCCTGCGCCGCACGCCGCCCGAGCACATCGTCACCTTCCTGCGCGCCGAGGCGCCGCAGACGATCGCGCTCGTGATCGCCAACCTGCACACGACGCTCGCCGCGCAGGTGCTCGCGCACCTGCCCGAGGAGGAGCAGGCCGACATCGCGCTGCGGATCGCCCGCATGAGCGAGACGCCGCCGGACGTCGTGAAGGAGATCGAGGGCGTGATGCGCCAGAAGCTCGCGTCCGTCGTGCAGCAGGAGTACTCCTCCCAGGGCGGCGTCAAGTCGCTCGCGGAGATCCTCAACTACACCGACCGGCCGACCGAGCGCAACGTGCTCGACACGCTCACCGAGCGTGACGCCGAGCTCGGCGAGGAGGTCCGCCGGCTGCTGTTCGTCTTCGAGGACATCGCCAAGCTCGACGACCGCTCGATCCAGCTCGTGCTGCGCGAGGCCGACCAGAGAGATCTGGCGCTCGCCCTGCGCGCGGTCGACGAAGAGGTCAGAGAGCGGATCCTGCAGAACATGTCCGAGCGCGGCGCGACGCTCCTGCGCGAGGAGATGGACTACATGCCGCCGCAGCGCAAGCGCGTCGTCGAAGAGGCGCAGGGTCGCATCGTCGCGATCGTCCGTCGTCTCGAGGACGCCGGCGCGCTCGTGATCGGACGCGGCGGGAGCGACACCATTGTCTGAGGCCTTCACCGAGGTCTCGCCGTACGCCTTCCGGCAGCTCGAGCCGCCGAGAGAGATCGCGCTCAGAGACCTCGAGGATCCGATCGCGGAGGCGCGCGCGGAGGCCGAGAGCATCCGCGCCACCGCCCGCGCCCAGGGCTACGCCGAAGGGCAGGAGCAGGCGCTCGCCGAGGCGCGGCCCGGCCTGCAGGCGGCGCTCCTCGCGCTGCAGCAGGCGACCGCCGGCGTCGAGCAGGTGCGCGACGAGACGGCCTCCGCCGTCGAGCGCGATTCGATCGAGCTGGCGCTGCAGCTGGCCGAGAAGATCGTCGCCGGAGCGCTCGCGGTCGAGAGCGAGCGGATCGTCGACATCGTGCGCGGCGCGCTGCGCCGCCTCTCCGAGCGCCGGCGCGTGACGATCCTCGTCAACCCCGACGACCTCGAGACCGTCCGCGCCGCGACCGAGTCGTTCGTGACCGGTCTCGGCGGGATCGAGCACTGCGAGGTCCAGGCCGAGCGGCGGATCGCTCCCGGCGGCGCGACGGTGCGCACCGAGGAGGGCCAGATCGACGCCCAGGTCAACACCCAGCTCGTGCGCGCGCGTGAGCTGGTGGAACTGGAGTTGGGCGAGTGAGCCCCGAAGACCAGATGCCGGAGACGATCGCGCGCGAGAACGTCGGCGAGACGCTCGCGCACATCGGCACCGTGCTGCGCCACAGCGACCTCGCCCGTCGCCACGGCCGCGTCAGCGACCTGATCGGCCTCGTCGTCGAGGCGACCGGCCTGCAGGCCGAGGTCGGCGAGATCTGCATGGTCAACGGCGACCGCGGCCACCCGCCGGTCCCCTCCGAGGTCGTCGGCTTCCGCGGTCAGCGGACGCTGCTGATGCCGCTCGGCGAGATGCACGGCATCGGCCCGGCGACGACCGCCCGCGCGACCGGCAGCCCCTTCCGCATCC
Organism: Conexibacter sp.; assembly: GCA_035473605.1. Classification (GTDB taxonomy): domain Bacteria; phylum Actinomycetota; class Thermoleophilia; order Solirubrobacterales; family Solirubrobacteraceae; genus Conexibacter. The sequence continues at coordinate 2,476 of DATIOB010000383.1, read as the reverse complement.
GCGTGGGCGACGACCTGCTCGGGCGCGTGATCGACGGCCTCGGCAGACCGATCGACGGGATGCCGCGCGCCACCGGCGGCCGCCCGCGCTCGGCCAACGCCTCCCCGCCCGACCCGCTCGAGCGTCCGCGCATCGACACGCGCGTCGACCTCGGCGTGCGCGCGCTCGACTCGCTCGTGCCGTGCGGTCGCGGCCAGCGGCTCGGCATCTTCGCCGGCTCCGGCGTCGGCAAGTCGTCGCTGCTGGGCATGATCGCCCGCTCGACGACCGCCGACGTCAACGTGATCGCGCTCGTCGGCGAGCGCGGTCGCGAGGTGAAGGAGTTCATCGAGCGCGACCTCGGCGACGCGCTCGCGCACTCGGTCGTCGTCGTGGCGACCTCAGACCAGCCCGCCCTCGTCCGCATCAAGGCCGCGTTCACCGCCACCGCGATCGCCGAGCACTTCCGCGATCAGGGCAAGGACGTCATGTTGATGATGGACTCGGTCACGCGCTTCGCGATGGCCCAGCGCGAGGTCGGCCTGGCGATCGGCGAGCCGCCCGCGACGCGCGGCTACACGCCGTCGGTCTTCGCGCAGCTGCCGCGCCTGCTGGAGCGCTCCGGCACCGCCAAGGTCGGCTCGATCACCGGCCTCTACACCGTGCTCGTCGACGGCGACGACATGAACGAGCCGATCGCCGACGCGGTCCGCTCGATCCTCGACGGTCACATCGTCCTCACGCGCGAGCTGGCGCACGCCTCCCACTACCCCGCGATCGACGTGCTGCAGTCGGTCTCGCGCCTCGTCGGCGAGGTCGTCTCGCCGCAGGTGCGCGCCGCCGGCCAGGCCGTCCGCCACCTGATGGCGGCGTACAAGGAGAAGGAGGACCTGATCGCGATCGGCGCCTACCAGGGCGGCACCGATCCGACCGTCGACGCCGCGATCGCGCTGCGCCCGCAGATCGACCGCTTCCTGCGCCAGCACGTCTCCGACGCGACGACGGCCGCGCAGGCCGACGCGCTGCTGCTCGACATCGCCGCGCGGATCGGCGAGTTCGCCGGCGTCGGCGGCGAACACTTCCAGCCCGATCCCGCCGCGGCCGCCCAGCAGCCCGAAGCGGCGATGGCCGACACCGGCGAGCCGGCGATACCCGGCCCGCTGAACCTCTGAGCGCTAGCGGTAGCCGCTCGTGTCGGCCGCTCTGCCGGCGTCGGTGACCTCGACCATGTAGCGCCACGCGTCGGGGCGCGAGCCGTCGAGGTCGTCGATCTCGTAGACCTGCGCGAGCTGGCCGCTGGAGAGCGACTGGCCGTTCCATCTGTCCCGCTGCGGGTCGGCGGCGAGCGCCGCGACGGTGCGGCCGGTGAAGCGCGGCGTCTCGGAGATCGCGACGTGCGGCTGTCTCGGGAGCGCGTCGCGCCAGGTCTCCTCGGTCACGCCGAAGGCGTCCTCCAGCATCGACTCCGACCGCAGCCAGCCGGGGCTGACGACGACCGCCGTCGCGCCGTGGGGCTTCAGCTCGTGCGCCTGCACGAAGGCCATCCGCAGCACCGCCCACTTGGCGACGTCGAGGAAGTAGGTCTCGCGGTAGTGGGTCGCGTTGTAGTCGAGCGTGCCGTCGGTCATCTCGACGACCAGCCCGCCGGGTCGGCGGATCAGCAGTCTGAGCGCGAAGTGGCTCGTGATCGCGTGCGAGTCGAGCGCGAGCCGGAACTGGCGCAGGCCGCCCTCGAGGTCGTGCTCCCACACCGGTCTGTTCCAGCCGATGTATCTGTCGCCGCCCCAGGCGTTGTTGACGAGCAGGTCGAGCCGCCCCTGCTCGCGCTCGATCCGCTCGACCAGCGCCCGCACCTGCTCAGGCACGAGGTGGTCGACCTGGACCGCGATGCCGCGGCCGCCGGCCTGTTCGACCAGCTCGGCCGTCTCCTCGATCGTCTCAGGTCGGTCCACCTCCGAGCGCTGCGCGCGCGTCGTGCGGCCGGTGCAGTAGACGGTCGCGCCGAGCGCGCCGAGCTCGATCGCGATGCCGCGGCCGGCGCCGCGGGTGGCGCCCGCGACGAGCGCGACGGTCTCGCTGAGAGGTCTGTCGGTGGCAGTCATGCGTCGACCGTACGGGAGAAACCCGCCACCTTTTGTCATGAAATGCGCGTACGCTGTCGCCGATGCGCGCAAGCCGGCTGCTCTCGCTCGTCCTGCAGCTGCAGGCGCACGGTCCCGCGACGGCCGAGCAGCTGGCGCAGCGGCTCGAGGTCTCCGTCCGCACCGTCCACCGCGACGTCGCGGCGCTGCGCGAGAGCGGCGTGCCGGTCGAGGGCGAGCGCGGCCCGGCCGGCGGCTATCGGCTGCCCGGCGGCTACCGCACGCGCCTGACCGGGCTGACGCCGAGCGAGGCCGAGGCGCTGTTCGTCGCGGCGCCGGTGACGCCGCTGGGCCTCGGCGGCTTCCTCGCGGAGGCGCAGCTGAAGCTGCTCGCGGCGCTGCCGCCGCAGCTGCGC
>DATIOB010000382.1:0-4932 GCA_035473605.1 Conexibacter sp. | reverse complement strand
GCCGGTGCTCCAGGTCGATCACGTTCATCGAGCCGGCGCGGCCGCCGCAGACGCCGGTCTCGCGGCCGAGCATCTCGTCGAGCAGCCCCTGCGGGTCGACGCCGACGCCGAGCGCGTGCCCGTGGCCGCGGTAGGTGCCGGCGACGCGATCGTGCTCGCCCAGGACGTCGCCGACGCCGATCGCGCCGGCCTCCTCACCGATGTAGAGGTGCGTCGTGCCGTGCACCTCGCCCTTCTGGAAGAGCGACTGCACCGCCTCCTCGAAGCGGCGCACGACGAGCATCTTGCGGTACAGCTCCAGCCCGTGCTGGGCGGGGCCGCTCAGCTCGCTGGCGGCCGCGGCTGCCGATGACGCGCGCGAGGCCACCGTCACACCTCCACGCGGTCGCCGACGAGGTCGGCGCCGCGCACGTACTGGCGGCCGCAGACGAGCAGCTCCTCGCCCGGGAAGCGGGTGATGATCTCGGGACCGTCAGCGGTCACGACGATCTCCTCCTCGATCCGCGCCGCGCCGCTGCCGTCTCTGGTGGCGCAGTAGGTCTCCAGCGCGAAGACCATCCCCTCCTCGATCTCGATCGGGTCCTCGAACGAGTTGAGCCGCGAGATCATCGGCGCCTCGTAGAGGCCGACGCCGAGGCCGTGGCCGAACTGGAGGCCGAAGCACGACTCCTCGCTCGGGAAGCCCAGCTCCTGCGCGGTCGGCCAGACGGCGGCGATTCTGTCGGTCGTGACGCCGGGGCGGACCAGCTCGATCGCGTCGTCGAGCCACTCGCGGCACTGCTTGTAGGCGTCGATCTGCCCCTGGTTCGTGGAGCCGACCGAGAACGTGCGGTAGTAGCACGTGCGGTAGCCCATGAACGAGTGGATGATGTCGAAGAAGGCCTGGTCGCCGGGGCGCAGCAGGCGGTCGGAGAAGACGTGCGGATGCGGGCTGCAGCGGTCGCCGGAGACGGCGTTGATCGCCTCGACCTGCTCGGAGCCCAGCTCGAACAGCAGCCGCTGCGTGTCGGCGACGATCTCGTGCTCGCGCACGCCGGGCCGCAGCGTCTCGTAGATGTTCTGGTAGGCGGCGTCGACGATCCCGGCCGCCTGGTCGAGCAGCGCGATCTCGTCGGCGGTCTTGATCTTGCGCGCCGCCTGCATCACGGGCGCGGCGTCGCCGGTCGCGATTCTGCGGCGCGCCAGCGACGCGAGCGTCTCCATGTCGGTCAGGTCGATCCCGACCGGCTCGTCGAGCAGGCCGTGGTCGTCGAGCACGTCGTAGATGTGGCCGGCGAGCATGTCGGGGACGCCGCTGGACTGCGGCATCGCGCCGCGCATCGAGGTGACGCCGGCACGCCAGCTCGACTCGGGCAGCCAGGGGGCGTAGAGCTGGTGGTGCTTGGCGGCCGAGCCGAAGTCCCACAGGACCGGCTCGCCGTTGCGCGGCAGCAGCACGCAGCGCGCGCTCTTGTCGCGCGCCCACTCGCCGATGTGGCTGGACGTGACGTAACGGATGTTGTTCTGGTCGAACAGCAGCAGGGCGCCCAGCTCGGACGCCTGCAGCGCTGCCTTGGCCCGGGTCAGCCGGTCGCTGCGCAGGCGCGCGAAGTCGACGCGCTGCTCCCAGTCCACTGCCATCGACGCTCCGCGTGACGCGATGTTCATGCGCGAGCTCTCTCCTCTGTGATCCGACTCATAGCGTGAAGCAAGAATAAACAGTAAGAGGGAGATACGTCAATCATCACTGTCCAAATCCCGCTGCACGTGGCCTTACGTGCATTTCGGCTGGACGAAACGGCCGCTGGCGGTCAGCGGTCCACATCACGGCGTGACGGCGGCGTCGCCGCGAGGTAGCCTTGGCACGACCATGGGATGGGGATTCGTGTGGTTGATGCTGGTGCTCAAGATCCCGATCGGGCTCTTGCTGTGGCTCGTCTGGTGGGCCGTGCGCCAGGTCCCGGACGACGCCGACCCGTCCCAGGACGGCGAGGGCGGCTCGAAGGTCCCGCAGGTGCGCGATCCCGATCCGCGCCATCCGCGCCCGCCGTTCGACCGCCGCCCGCGCGGCCGCGGCCCGCACGGCGACCCGACGGTGACGGCGCCTGCGCGCACGCGCACCCACGTCACGCGGGCGCGAACGCGCGAGCATTGACGGCGGCGCGCGGCCTCCTGGCGCTCCGCGGCGCACCGCTCTGCCGCCCGGACTGGCACACTTCGGCCGCATGACGCCGACGCCGACCTCGGTGCTCTCCGACGGGACGATCACGCGCCTCGTCGAGGAGGGCCGCATCAGAATCGACCCGTGGGACCCCGCGCTCGTCCAGCCGGCGAGCGTCGACCTGCGCCTCGGCGACACGTTCCGCGTGTTCAACAACCATCGCGTGACGTCGATCGACCTGCGCGAGATGCCGGGCAACCTCACCGAGGAGGTGCGCGTCGAGGAGGACCAGTCGTTCGTGATCCACCCCGGCGAGTTCTGCCTCGGCCGCACGCTCGAATGGGTCGAGCTGCCCGACGACATCGTCGCCCGTATCGAGGGCAAGTCCTCGCTCGGCCGCCTCGGCCTGATCGTGCACGCGACCGCCGGCTTCTGCGACCCGGGCTGGAAGGGCACGCTGACGCTGGAGCTGAACAACCTCACGCGCGTCCCGATGAAGCTCTACCCCGGCCTGCTGATCGCGCAGCTGTCGTTCATGACGCTCGACGCGCCCGCCCTGCGCCCCTACGGCAGCGAGCAGCTCGGCTCGCACTACCAGGGCCAGCGCGAGGCGACCGAGTCGCGCTACGGCGCGCGCGCCTGACAGAACCTTCCCGCGCGCCCCGCGCGATCGGTTAGGCTCGCGCGCATGCTCGCGTTTCTGATCTTCGCCGCCGAGGGCGCGGTCGACCACGGCTCCAAGACCGCGTTCTACGTCACCGGCCTGATCCTCGCCGGATTCGCCGTCCTCGTCGGCGCGATCGGCGTCATGCGCCCGGCCTTCGCCGAGGGTGAGGGGACCGCCCGGATCGTGCTCGGCGCGACCGCGATCCTCGTCGTCGCGACGCTCGCGGCGGCCATCGCCACCTCCTCCTGAGCGTCGGACACCCGCGCACCGGCACCCGTCCGGAGGGCCCGATCCGGTAAAACGGGGGGAACGAGAATGCGCGCTAAGGGAGACTCATGAGCACGGACACCACGGACCAGGGCGGCGCCGCGGGTGGCGTAGCCCAGGGCAGCAACACGCTCACGATCACGGACAACCGCACCGGTCGTCAGTACGAGGTCCCGATCGAGGACGAGACGATCCGCAGCATCGACCTTCGCAGAATCAAGGTCAACGACGACGACTTCGGCCTCATGACGTACGACCCGGCGTTCATGAACACCGCCGCGTGTCGCTCGGCCATCACCTACATCGACGGCGACAGAGGCATCCTCGAGTACCGCGGATACCCGATCGAGCAGCTCGCCGAGAAGTCCTCCTACCTGGAGGTCGCCTACCTGCTGATCCACGGCGAGCTGCCGACGCAGCCGCAGCTGGACACGTGGACCCACGAGGTCACCACCCACACGTTCGTGCACGAGAACGTGAAGGAGTTCATGCAGGGCTTCCGCTACGACGCGCATCCGATGGGGATGCTGCTGGCGTCGGTCGGAGCGCTCTCGACCTTCTACCCGGAGGCGACGCAGATCAAGGACGTCGACCTGCGCTACCAGCAGATCGTGCGCCTGATCGCGAAGATGCCGACGCTGTCGGCCTTCGCCTACCGCCACAACCGCGGGATGCCGTACGTCTATCCCGACAACGACCTCAGCTACGCCGGCAACTTCCTCTCGATGATCTACAAGATCGCCGAGCTGAAGTACCAGCCGGATCCGCGGCTGGAGCGCGCGCTCGACGTGCTCTTCATCCTCCACGCCGACCACGAGCAGAACTGCTCGACGAGCGCCGTGCGCGCGGTCGGCTCCTCGCAGGTCGACCCGTACTCGGCCGTCGCGGCCGGTGTCGGCGCGCTCTACGGCCCGCTGCACGGCGGCGCCAACGAGGCCGTCCTGCGGATGCTGCGGCGGATCAGAACGACCGACAACATCCCCGACTTCGTGAAGGGCGTGAAGGAGGGCGACGAGCGGCTGATGGGCTTCGGCCACCGCGTCTACAAGAACTACGACCCGCGCGCCACGATCATCAAGAGAGCGGCGATGGACGTGTTCGAGGTGACGGGCACCAACCCGCTGCTCGACATCGCCACCGAGCTGGAGAAGATCGCGCTGGAGGACGAGTACTTCGTCTCGCGCAAGCTGTACCCGAACGTCGACTTCTACTCGGGCCTGATCTACGAGGCGCTCGGCATGCCCGTCGAGATGTTCCCCGTCCTCTTCGCGATCGGCCGCACCTCCGGCTGGATAGCGCAGTGGCTGGAGATGATCGACGACAAGGAGCAGAAGATCGCGCGTCCGCGCCAGATCTACACGGGCGGTCGCGAGCGCGACTACGTCCCGATGAGCGCGCGCTAGTCGCGCCACCACCCCGCGCCGGCGGAACCGCCGCCGGCGCGCCGTTTCCGGGGATCACGCGAACGTGTGATCGCCGCCACAGTCGGATCGCACATCAGTTCGTACGCTGACGAACGATGTCACCGACGCTGCACGACGGGCTCGCGATCACGATCCGGCCCATAACTCCCGACGACAAGGAGCGTCTGGCCGCCGGCCACGCGCTGATGTCGGCCGAGACGCAGCGGCTGCGCTACCTGATGCCGAAGCCGCGCCTCAGCGGCGCCGAGCTGCGCTACCTGACCGAGGTCGACGGCGTCGACCACGTCGCCTTCGTCGCGATCGCCGACGACTATCCCGACGCGACGCTCGGGGTCGGCCGCTTCATACGCAGCAGAGAGCGCCCCGACACGGCCGAGTTCGCGATCGTGATCGCCGACGCCTTCCAGGGGATCGGCCTCGGCGGCGCGATCGCC
>DATIOB010000381.1:0-2220 GCA_035473605.1 Conexibacter sp. | reverse complement strand
GCGTCAGCGTCCCCTTCAACGCGACGTCGTAGGGGTTGGCGAGCGCGATCGTGACGACGCCCTTCTTCGTCGCCGCGGCGCTGCCGGCGAGCTTCAGCGTCGGGCCCGCTCTCGGCGGCTCGACGCGCGGCGCCTGCGTTCTCTCCTCGCCCTGCCCCGGGGGCGTCGCCGGCGGGCCGGGCGGGGCCGGCGGTGACGGCGGGCCGGGAGGTCCGGGCGGCGGCGTCACCACGCCGCCGTCGGGATCCTGCGACTCGTCGCCGAGTCCGTCGCCGTCGTTGTCGGGCTCGACCACGGCCTGGTAGAGCCAGTAGCCCTCGAACGCGTTCGACGGCGCGCGCGTCTCGCCGTCGGCGAGCTGCGGCGTCCAGGTCGTCGCGAGATAGCCGCCGATCTGGAGCGGGTCGGGCTCGCGCGAGAGCTGGGCGCCGTCGAGCAGGTCGACCGCGAGCAGGTCGCCGGCCTGGACCGGCAGCTGGGCGAGGTACTCGGCGGTGCCGGCTGTGGTCGGCAGCGCCTCGGCCGCGGTGGCGCCGCCGCCGACGCGGCGCAGGCGCGCCTGCCCGCCGCCGCCGTGAACCCGCCAGCGCACGACGACGCCGCGCTCGGCGACGCGCAGGTCCTCGTTGGCGTAACGGTCCTGCGCGACGGTGCAGGCGGAGGCGGGGGCGCAGCCGACGAGCGGCGTGGCCTCTCCGGCGACGTCGGGGCTGACCCCGATCGTGGTCGCGGCCGAAGCGGCGGCGGGGAGCAGGAGCGGTGCGGCGAGCACGGCCCCGAGCAGTCTGAGACGGGACATCGGCCGGACGGTAGATCGCCGCTTGCGCTTCGGCATGGGGGAACTCCCCCAGTCTCTTCCTGTAACCGTGGGGTTGCACCCGATCACGACGAGGTGTAACCTAAGGGTGACACTACGACGGTGGAGGTTCACCATGACGGCTGATCGAATCGAACGCGACGTGCTGATCGATGCGCCTGTCGAACGGGTCTGGGAGCTGCTGACCGAGGCTGAGCATGTCGGCCGCTGGTTCGGCGATGCCGGTGCCGAGATCGACCTGCGTCCAGGCGGCGAGATCCTCTTCCGCTGGAACGAGCACGGCGACGCGCGCGGGCGCGTCGAGGTCGTCGATCGGCCCCGCCGCTTCGCGTACTCGTGGGCGCCGTTCGGACCGAGAGGGCCGGGGACCGAGCCCGAGGCGCCCGCGCCCGGCAACTCGACGCTCGTCGAGTTCACGCTCGCGGCCGAGGGCGCCGGCACGCGCCTGAGCGTGGTCGAGAGCGGTTTCGCCGCGCTCGACGGCGATCCCGAGACGGTCGCCGCGAACTTCGCCGGCAACACGCGCGGCTGGCGGATGGAGCTGGACGACCTGATCGCCTACGCGGCAGGCACGCCGGCGTCGCGATGAGCGCCGCCGTCGCCGACCCGGCGCCCGAGGTCTTCGCCGCGCTCGCCGACCCGACCCGCTGGAGGCTGCTCGGCACGCTCGCCGAGCAGGGCGAGGGGACGGCGACGACGCTCGCGGCGCAGCTGCCGGTCAGCCGCCCCGCGGTCATCAAGCACCTCGTCGTGCTCGACAGAGCGGGGCTGGTGCGGCGCCGGCGCGCCGGCCGCGAGGTGCGCTACCGCGTCGAGCCGCAGCAGCTCGACGCGACGGCGCGGCGGATGGCCGACCTCGCCGCCGCCTGGGACCGCCGCCTCGACGCGATCAAGCGGCTCGCCGAGGAGGGCTGAGCGGGCTGCAAGTCCGCGTGCGGCGGTCGCGCGCGCGGGGGCGGCTGGGTACGCTCCCGCGCGCTTCGCCCGCCGAATCGCTCACCGAAGGGACCTGATGACTCGCGCCTCCGCACGCTGCGCACGTGCGACGCTCGCCGCTGCGCTGACGCTGCTCGCCGGCCTCACCGCGGCCGACGCCGGCGCCGCGGCGGTCGTCAACCCGAGCTTCGAGCGCACGTCGGCGACCAGCAGCGAGTTCACCAGCCAGAACGATCCGCTGCCGATCAAGGGCTGGGAGTTCTGGGATCCGCAGCGGCTCGTCGCTCCGGTCGGCGACCCCGCCAGCGGCCTGGCGACCGTGCTCGGCGTCTGGCGCCCGAGCGCCGACGCCTACCCGGGCGGCCTGCCGGCGGGCGGGTCGGCCGCCTTCCTCTACGCCGCGGCCGGCGCCGGCAACGGCGAGCTGGGGCTGCGCCAGCAGACGCGCACGCGCCTCACGGCCGGCG